>CAIJIZ010000183.1 GCA_903820735.1 uncultured Pirellula sp. | reverse complement strand
TTCATCGCGATCAATTTCGCTTTGGCGAGTCAATTGCTGCCGATTCTCCTGTAACCGGACGTCGATCTCATGCTGCTGCTCAATGTACCGCTGCTGCGAATGGAGTCGCTCTTCAGCAATCGACAAACGACTTTCTTCGATGGCCCTTAGCCATTCGGTCTTGGCTTTCCCTTGATCCAACACGAACTGGACATGCTGCTCAGTTTGATTGGATCTCTGAACTCTTTGAATCTCATCGAGCTTCGACCGCAAACTCCCATTCTGTTTCGCGAAAAGATTGAAATCTCCGAACCTGCTCGAAGGGTACATCGGTTGCTGAACCCATGCCATACTCGAAGAAGGTTCTAGCTGCTGCTTAACTCCCAACCAGTCATCTAACCATCCTCGCACATGCATGGCTTGAATCGCATCGGCCGAATGAATTTCAAGATAGTAGTCCCTCCAAACCTCGGCAATGCGTTCTGCGGCTTGCTCTCGTTCGGTATGAAGTCGCTGATTGAAACGATCGATCGCTAGCTGGGATGCGTCATGATAAACAAACTCGATGTCATTCCACTCCATCTGCCAACGGGACATCAATGACTCATCTTCGGCCATCCATTCGAACTGTGCTTCCAACGACTCTTCGGAATGCTGAATCTCCAAGGCTGCAATCGATTCGCGTAAATCCCCTGCATTCGACTCGGTAGCTTCTTGATACTCACGCGTTATGGAATAACCTGAGATGGCCTGCTGCCACGCTAATCTCGCATTCTCAATCGCTGCATCGCGTTCGCTATCAGCAAGCTCCGCATTGCGCCTATCTTGCAGGTGTGCTTGGGCAGTCATCAATGCTTTTGCGTTCGGATCAAGCAGCTCGAAGGTCCCTCCAAGCGATTGGACGTACTCCACGGAATGCTGCTTGTTTAAAGCCGCTTGCAGTAAACTAACTTCATCTGCAAAGTTGTAATTCCGTGTTGTATCGGCAAGCTCGGAATCGAGACTCAATCGATTGAATGCAATCGTATAATCGACTTCGATTCGCTCTGTCTGCGCATTGACTGCCAATTCGATCTGATCGAGTTGAGCTTGAAACTCCCCATGAGCTACCCGCGTTGCGATTACGGCCTGAGTCTGAGCTTGCGAAATGGCTTCATCAAGATTTCGTTTTGCACTCTCGAAAAGCACTAGATTCGGGATAGACTCTGCATAACTCCATTCAGCCGTTGGCAATTCGCGCATTGCCAGCAGACGATTCAGATCATAGACACTTTCTGCTCTCCGTTCACGAAGCACTTCATTAAGCTCTTGCTTGGCGGCTTGATATTCTTCTTCAATATGCCCCTTCGCATCGCTGTATTGATCATTTGCGAACTGAACCATTTGCACATATCGATCCCATTCGATCAAATTGGCATTGAGCATATCTGTTGCTAATTGAATCGCGATGCAGTTTTGATTCTTCGCCCCAGAGATCTCTTCCGCACGCTCGAAATCCGCTTCGGCTTGCTCCCTATTCGCTGCCGCGGTATCTGCAACAAGCCGTTTCTTGATCGGTAATGTCGAATCACCAGTTGAATAATTAGGTCCCTTCCAAGGGTGGCGATTCCCGGATGTAGGCCAAGCCGGCCCGACAGCCGACGAGGTCGAGGCAATTACCGATGAGACCCCGGCGGTTTCGATCGAGAAGCGATATGTGGCATCAACTCGCTCGGCGGTCAATTGCCTGAGGATCTGTGAATCTCGCAACTGAAGATCGAGGTTTTTCTGGGCTTGCAATACACCCTGACGACTAAGGGACTCGCTCAAGCTCCTCTCTTTGGTCATCTCGACTTCTGCTCGTCGGTTTTCTTCCAATCGATACTGCTCAATATCAACTGTAATGACTCTCTCCTCGACTCGCGATTGACCAAGGATATAGTCGGTCCAAGCACTTGGTTCCAAATTCCGCCATCGCTCGACTTCTTGGAGGTAAAGCCTCCATTCCTGGGTCAGACGATCAATTCTTGCTTCTCGCTCCTGCCGAGCGAACTCTGTTTGAATATCGCGACGTTGCCGTTCGTCTCGTTCGGTCTGTTGCGTCGCATCGATCGATTCCTGCGATTGCAAATACGCCATTTGGTTCGTGTAATCGGCGAGCGAATCCGCGGAGTTCAACGCATGATCACGATCGATAAAAGCCGCACTGCGATGGTAAACTTCAAGCAAATCCTGTTCTTCGACCTCTTTGCCAATGCGAAGCGAATTGATCGCAATTGCATATTCTTCGATGATCTCATCACGCCGATTCAGCGCAGCTTCCTCAAGCTCGACTCGTTTTATTTGCGTCTCACGATTCAACTGATTGGATTGCTCTTCGAAGGAACGAGTTATCTCAAATGCCCTCATGGGAGAGATCGCTCCTGATCCATGGAACCACATAAAGGGATCTCCGCCGATCCAGCCAATCGCCATCGTCCCGCAGTTCACATCCGGCCCTCGGTAAATTTGGGCACTCAAACGTGTCTGACGATTCGCACGCCCGATACTATCGAATCGGATCATCGCATCAATACTGATTAGATCGCTATCCAGCTGATTTCTTTGTTTCTCAAGCTCCATCTCCAGCTTGCTCTTATTGACTAGCTCTTGCTGTTCAACTTGAAAGGTCTTCACAAGTGTCGCATGGTCGGCGCGGTACTTAGCGATCGACTCAATGCGTTCGCTCCGCTGTTGCGAACCGTATGTAAGATCTTCACGTGCTTTGAGCAGCAGCGCATCCATCCTTTGTATCGACATACGTAACCATCGCTCGGACGCCTCTCCCATTTGCTCCTGGTTGACTAAATCCAATGCTCGGACTTGCTCTAAGTTCTGCCTCGCCAGTTCACTCTCATAAGCCGACCAAGGGCTCTCGAGCATCCCATGTAATTGCTCCGCTGCAGTCATTTTTGCTTGAGCCGTTCGAATATCGCGAATCCCATTAGCTTGGGATATGCTCAGACGCATATCTCTTTCGATGGCAGCATGTGCTTTTTCATATTTTGTATTCGCTGCGTCAATCTCTAAGCGATAGGTCAATTCTGCTTGTGCGATAGCCAATTGCCGATCTGTATCGGCTGCAGATCGCCTCATACTGTTTTCGTGATTGCTCCCAATCCTGGCAAGATTGCGTTCCTTATCAATGGTTGCAGTCGTCTGAAGGTATGTGATTTTCGACTGACTTAGTAATTTTGCTTTCTCAGCATGTAATGGATCTGACAGTTCCGCGACCAAAGTGTCGATGCGAAGAATTTCTTTATCATAGTCAAGATCGGCATTATAGATTTTTCTTGCATAGCGATTTGCTGCCTCTTCAAGCGCACCGCACGAAGGTGGTGGTGCCTGACCAAGTACACTTTGCAAGTCCCTTGCAGCAGCCTGCTTAATCTGATCTCGCACTCGCTGAGCAGCGAGTTTCAGTGCTGCAGACTCGGCTTCGATCGACTGCGAAAGGGTTCGAAAGCGTTTGTTTATCTGTTCAATTTCCCGTTGATGAACAGCCTCTGTATCCCGTAGTCTTCTCGCATAATCGCTTGTATCGATTGTGAAACCGCTGGGCAACAACGCATTCGTTTCGCGAGTAAACTGCACCGCGATACGCTCTAAATGCTCGCGGTACTCGGTTTCCGCAAACTCCAAGTCGCGATCACGCGCTTTGGATGCCACCTTTTTTCGATCCGCAACATCTTGCCGAATTTCCAGTGACTTCGCCTGAAAATCACTCTCGATACGCTGCAACTGCCGCTGGTACGGTTCGTGATTCTCCCAATCGATACTCGAACCACCTAGGCTCTCTAATTCACTCGACGGCTTCTTCACGTTTGGTAAAGGTAGTGAGCTTTGCCTTCCCTCGAGGATTCGATCCAAATTCGGCAACTCGGGGACCGATTCAGTCGGCCAGTCGAACGACATCTCAGGGAGTAGTTGCAGCAGAACATTTATGGACTCCTGTGTCGCTCCGCTGTCTGAAACAGACAGAGATTGCCTGAGAGTCTCAGTCACTAGCAATTCCTGCGACTCCCTCGTATCGTCCGCATCGATAGTTTCTACCCAAGTTCGATTGAGCGTTTCTCGAAGGTTTTCAAGTCGATCCGTCAAAGAGGCTTCATTGCGCACTTCACGCTCGGAGACAAGCGTGGATCGCTGATAAACGAATCTTGCCAGCAGCGAGTCGACTCCTTGAACATGAACCGATTGAGCAGATGCGATATTCGATTTAAGGGATTGAAATGCGGCGACCCAAGCGTCAGCTTCTGGACTGAGTGGTTGAGGGTGAAACAAAAATTGAAATGAAGCCCAAGAACTTTGCTGAAAACCATCTAAGCTACGAACTCGCAATCTTAGATCGATGACCCCTGAATTTCTCCAGGCGGGTGCAATGGAAAATCGACTGCCACGAAATTCAAATGTTTCTCGCTGGACTTCCAAGCTGTCCGATTCGACTTCCAGGATCCAATCGGTTCGCTGATTGAACTCCCCTTGAAGCTCACCTTCGATCACCGGATCAGCGGATCGCTGGTCGCTCGATGAAGGCCCCCGATTATTCTGAAGTCGAATCGATGCGATCGCGACCAAATCAGTTGCGGTGGATTCTCTATTTCCGCTGAGCAATGTCCAATCACTTCGAAGGACGGATCCACTCGGCAAAATTTCCTTCGTGCGTGCCCGTATCGTGAACGGTCCGGTCGGGATGTTGACTGGGGTAAACGTAAAGGATCTATCTTCCGACACTGTGGATTGACCGTCGACAAATCCGTCTGAATCACAATCGAATTCGATGCTCAGCGGAACTCCATGCGAAGTGCGATCGACTTGTCCAACAACCCGAACGTCACCGACTGTCTTCCTACCATCGTCGGATCCATCAGGCCCCTGCCCTGCCCCAGAGCTACCTTGGTCCCCAGCAAAGTCCATTCCCAGAATCGCAGGAGCTTCCGTAGGCACGTGCGGAATAACCACTGCGATCTCCTGCCAGGCACCGACTGCAAATGAAGACTCCATCGCAGTTCGATCGCGGACGCGCACCTGAATCGTCGTCTCCCCAGATGGTAGGTAGTCCAAAGGCTCCGTGAAACTTCCAAAAGCATCGACTCGGATCGAGCGATCAATTATCCCATCCATGTTCGCATCAAGCTCAACAAGCAATTGTGAAGTATCGCCGTATGCAGATACTGAACCAAAAATGCTTGGGGGTTGTGTTGGGGAACTGGGGAAGAAGACCAAATCGGTTGTTTTCGGTGGTTGATTTTCTTGGTCTTCAAAAACAAAAGTAAAATCGACCCAGGGCTCCATCCCATGGGTCGACATCAGAGGTTCCAAACGCAATGGCCGAAAAGCGTACGTCACTTGTCCATGTGCACTGAGGTTCGGGTAATATCGAAACCTTCCTTCTTGATCGATGGAGATCGTATCGTCTGCTTGTCCATCTCGATTCGTATCGATTAAAACAACCGCATTCGACACGTCAAACAGACTGACAATCTCTCCCGTAATACCACCTTTCTCGCTGCGTCTATCTCCAGGTATGCCTGTGTCATCGATCAAACGAATGGATTCGATGCGTAACGGTTCAGAAGTCGTCGGAGCAAATGTGAAATCAAAGCTATTCCATGAGCTTACGTCGAACTGATTCCATTCGGGATGGATCGATCGCGTACGAAACCGCATTAAGTGAGTCCCGAATGGGAGGGGTAGGGGCGAAAAAGTGAATTCGCCGTTCCCGTCGATTGGAACTTGAAGGTCGGGATTGCCATCCGCATCTCGATCGATTTCGACCCAAAGAACATCTTGGCTTTCAGGATAAATCCCAGGCAGATTGCGTCGCGATTCTGGGATGCTACCAACGATTGTCGCGACAGAGCTAACCCGATCCATCGGATCGATTCCCGAGTCATTCAGCAGGCGGATTTGAATTGAGTTTGCAGCAGGAGTTGAAGGTTCAGTGAGTTGGAAGTCAAACGCTTGCCATGCCCCAAGCATCCGCACACCAAGGTAAGGATTGACTCCATCGGTTCGAATCCAAAGTGAATGCTCGCCGGGGATCGCATTGGGAAATCGAACCACAAAAGAACCGTCTGCAAGAGGGCGGATTCGCGTATTGCCAATTGCTGGGTCATCGAAATCAATTTCGAGAGTCGTATTCGAATCGACCGCACCTACGACTCTTCCGACAATTGTGGAAACCGAGGTTATTCGATCGGAGTCGGACACTCCATCGTCGCTGAGCAAACGGAGAGACACACCCGGGGCCTCAAGCGGTTCGTAACGCCACTCGAAGACTTGCCAATCCCCGACCGAATCCCACCCTCGCGTTGCATCGCGGACTCTGGTTCGAATCCAATATCGCTGTAGTCCAGGTACGATCGACGGGTTGATGAATGTGATACGCTCCTGGCTCGATATAGGAACCGAATGGATCGATGAACCGCCTTGGTCCGCTTGATCTCGACGCGACTCATCCCCCGAGACATCGATATCGAGATAACCTTGTAGGCCATGACTAAGCGACTCTGATATATCGATAAAGATTGCTGGGTCATTGGTGGACTTGCTCGACAACAAATCAAATTCGGATCCGTGATTTAGCTCCGTGCGCAGCGAGATCGACTCGATAGTGAATGGCGAGATAGGATTCCATTCAAATGCATAGTCCCGCCATGGACCATATCGAAAGATTTGACTCTCTGAGTCCCACTCTTGTGCGCGGTATGCGAAGGAATATTTTCCAGGCGCTAAATGCTCAAGCCCATGCTCGAACGTGAAATCGTCCGCGATCGGTAGCACGGCATCGAATTGCATGTCACCGTCCCAATCGACTACGACCGAGAGGTGATCGGGTGAATAGGAACCCAATGCGCCGTTATCTTGATTCCATTCGGGATGGCTCAACCTTCCTCGTACCGTACCTGAGTTCGTTCTTGAGAAGGCATCGTGCGAACTTTCAAGTTCGATCGAATCGACCGTCCAAGTACTCGAGGGAACATCAAGGAGTGTGAATTCATAAGCGATCCAATTCGTCAGACGCTCCCCTGTTCGATCATCGATCAATCGAGCACGAATAACTTTCCTACCGCTCGAATCGCTGTAATGCTCGTCGATGGTGCGAGGATCGTATTCAATGGATCGATCCGAAATCGAGTTATCGTCCGACGAACCAGTGTCAGGATTTCGCAACGGCACAACTGCATCCGGGACACCATCCCCGGTGTGATCCCATTCGATAAGGGTCGTATTCCATTCCGGATCCTCGGGATGGATACTGCCAAGCACATCAACAATAACCGTTGGATTGGAGGTGATGTGGTCACCTACACGCCCCGTATCAACCCGCAGTCGCAAATCGCTCAAACGTATCGGTCCAGCATCTGGATCATCGACGACATAGTACGCAAACGTTTTCCAATCTCCCGATTGAATTTCCTTGCCTTGTTCGCTCAGCAAACGGGTACGATAGTGGACCGCGCGAGGGCCAAGCTGATTCGCAAGCTCGGGATGGATATCTCTTGGATTGAGTACCAAGTCACCGGGCAGTTGCTGGTGTGTTGTCGAAAAATCTGGAACGCCGTCTCCAGTCCAGTCGAATTCGCTGATTAGGGTTCCTCCTACCCAGTCCCCTTCGTAGGAGACGATCAAGGACTCGTCGAAGGTGATACGATCTGCTTGCGATGCACCCGTATCAGATCGCAGTACAACTTTGCTGATGGTGGGTCCCGCAACTTTTCGTCCGTCGCTATTCCCAGGTTCACTGCCTAACTCTTCGGAGTCGTTGTCGAGCAAGCGAAGGGTTTGCTTTCGACGGCCTGCTAAACGATACGAGCCGTCGGTAGGATCGACCAATTGCAAATCGCACCACTCGGTTGCTTCGGCCAACTCATCATCGATAACGGTCCACGGACTGCTCGTTAAAGCTGCTCCGGGATTAAATCGCAGTACGCCCGTACGATTCTTTAAGTCGATCTCACCTCGCTGAAATCGCAGGTCTTGATCGAGGCTAAGAGTAGATGGAGATTGAATTTCGTAGGAGACCAACAATTCGCTATCGAGCGGACCCGTTCGCCGGGCACGAACAACGGCATTGCGTGAACCTTCTTCCCCATCGACGAATTCAATCCATTCAACAAAAGTTCCTAGATTCGCAGTATCGTTATCGCTGATCTGTAGGGGTGCGATGTCCGAGGAGACCCACGTTCCCAAACGGGACGTATCGCTAAGTACAATTTGAATCAACTCGGTAGACTCAGGGATTGGGTCATCGATTACAGGAAAGAATACGTCGATATAGGTTTCGCCGGGAGCGAACTTGACTATTGGTTTCGGTGGGTAGTAGTCGATCTTTTGCTGCGCTGTAGACGCTGTAAGAATATTCCACATCACTTCTAAAGGAGGATTCGAATTGGTTCGCTCGATCCGTATACGTCCCGGTACCCCTCCTTCGATCGTTGGCTCAAAGTCAGAGATCCAGACCAATTCGCGAGGCCCATAGATTCCACCGAGATCATTTAAGGGAGGCGTGATCCTCGGTGGCAGAGTGCTAGGTGGTGTTATCACCGGTGGCATAACTACCGGTGGCATAACTACCGGTGGAAACGATACCGGTGGGCTTACAGGTAGGCTTACCGGTGGATCGGTCGCTGGGGACAACGGTGGTAAGCCGGTCATCAAATGACGCGCTTCGAGGGATTCGAAAAGAACCTTTCGAAACTGTTGGCGATTGGTTTTGCGTTGAGGATTGCATTGGGAATGCGACGGACCAGCACTGATTGGAAACATCAGTAACCCTCCTTTGGTTTTTAGGAATCGGGCGTATACGACTCCGCACCACCGCGACGATCGCGGAGGTTTCCTTAGTTGGTTCCGAGGGACTTGGCCCCCGTTCGCTGGCCAGCGAATTGCACTTGTTCGATGCACCTGTGGGATGCACTTGTGCGATTCTAAGAAAGAAGTGAATTTTTTAGTTGGATTTGGTTCATAATTTTTTTGAACTTTTTTTGGAGGCCGATTTTCCGTGGTGATTAATCCGTGGTGATTAAATGGAAAACAGGACAGACCTCACGCGATTAAAGACAGCGTGCGCCGACCTTCTTTTGCATCCCTCCATCGAACCCATTTGGAATCGCGATTATCAATTAAAATAAGCGACTACACGCATCGAACCCGAACCCTATCTTTCCAACTGGCCTAGGTCCTTATGAAACCCATCCTTACTCGAACGAACGCCGATAATGCCACTCGATTTGCCTTGGTCGGCGGAACGGCGATCCTACCGGACCGACTTCTCGAAAACAGTTACATCGAGTTCACTCGCGGAGTGCTAACGCGCATTGGCCAAGTTCCTAAACAGTTCCCAAAGGGACTTGAAGTGATCGATGTAACGGGCAAGTATCTTGCTCCAGGTTGGATCGATATCCATTTGCATGGTGGAGCAGGCGCAGATTTCATGGATGGTACGCAACGAGCGATTGAGACCGCAGCGCATGCCCATCTCAGACACGGTACAACCACCATGTTTCCCACAACCACAACAGGTTCTCAAGAGTCGATCATGAAGATGATCCAAGCCGTTGCGGATGCATCGGAAGGTAACGACGATGGGTTACCCACATTGGAAGGGGTCCATCTGTATGGACCTTACTTCCTCCCCGAGAAATCTGGATGCCACAAGAAAACCGGTTGCCGAACCCCTAAGCGCGATGAATTCGAAAGCTACTTTAAAACAGGCTGGATTCGCATTGCAACTTGTGCCGCTGAATTACCCGGCGCGGATGCTTTCTACCGCGCTGCAAGCAAACGAGGATGCTTGATCACCTGCGGTCATTCAGATGCGAGTTGGAACGAAATGGCAGCCGCTCATAAACTTGGTATGTCCCACGTCGATCACTTCTGGTGTGCGATGTCCTCAGTTCCGTCGGTCCGCGCTCGACTCGGCTCTCCAATGCAAGGTAGCATGGCAGAATTCGTTCTTGCACACTCGACGATGAGCACCGAAGTTATCGCTGATGGATTTCATCTTGCTCCCGAACTTCTACAGTTCGCTTGGCAAATAAAAGGTTCGAAATTATTGGCGTTGGTCAGCGACACAAGCCGAGCACTCGACATGCCTCCCGGGCAGTACACCTTTGGCGATCCAAAAGAAGAAGTTTGGATCGAGAGTACGGGTAAGGTAGGACTGAACCCTACGGGCGGATTAGCCAGTTCCGTTGTCGCACTGGATCATTGCGTGAGGCACATGGCTAAAGTCACCAAGATTCCGTTGTATGAAATCGTACGAATGGCGACACTTACGCCGGCTGAAAGAACTGGCATCGCTGATACGCGCGGAAGCCTTGAAAAAGGAAAACGCTCAGATGTGCTTGTTCTCAACAACAAACTGAACGTCGAGCGAGTCTTCTATTGCGGGAATTAACGCAACTCCAACCGCTCCTAACATTCCTCATCGCGATTTCGCTCGACGAAGTATTTCGCTCTTCGCATGCTTGAGTCTCTCTGGCCACGCAAACGTTGGAGCTGCTGATGGATCGTATCCGGAGAGATGATCGTTAAGTCTCGTTTGCGGCTTCGTATAGCGCAACTGCGTTTCACCAAACACCTCCTTGCAAAGATCAGCAAGCCCCGGATCGTACTCGATAAGCTCCTGTCGAGTGTTCACGTGATTATGGTCGTGATCGTTTTCTCGGTTGTTATCAAACCAAGATTGAACCCCTTCGGCGAAGTACTCGTGATGATTGACACTCGCGTATTTACTTTTCCATAAGTCTTTCTCCATCGCGGAATCGTAAGCCTTCTTCAATCGATCGTCGAAAGTTGGATCCACATTGACGAGCCCTCGCAGATGTATGTTGTGCGCGAACTCATGAATGAGAATGTTCTCCGTCGAATAAGGATCACCGGGATAACAGAGCAAATTCTCTTCGCCACACGAGCAAAAAGGATCGAAGAGACTTCCTCCCATTCCTCGAGCGCGTGCGTCATAGAAGTCCTTAGGGGATATCCCCGGATAGTCCGGCAATGGGTTCTGCGCAAGCCAATCCCATTCGGGTAGATCTGTTGTAAATTCGTTCCAGCCGATGACGCATAGCCGAGCACCACTTTGGATCATCGCAGTACGAATATCAGGTCGATGCGCAAGCATCTGATCGACTAAATACACCGCCTCTTTCAACGCGTATGGTGAAACGTTGGCTGTTGCCACGATTGGAAATCCCTGCGCGTCGGTCCGCTGCGTGTAACACTCGGGAATCCCACCAACTCGATAACCTTGGACTGGCACAATACTGGTAACGACACTCTGCGATTGAGACTCCGGCTCTACAATCATGATCTGCTCCCCAATCCGTGGTCGTACCATCTTGTTCTTGTCAGGTTCGACTGCGGCGATCAGCTCGCGTTTCCCTTCTCCATCAAGCCGATAGATTTCGACCTTCTTTCCTAAACCATTAAGAACTTGAAGTCTTGCGAGTTCATGCTCCCGATTCCCTTCGGGCTTCGCTATTGTCTCGGTTTTCGTTGGGGCTTGCTCGCTACGAACAGACTCCTGGGCTGCTACTTGGTTTTGCCATGAGTTTACCGTCGGAAGCTCTACGATGCCCGTCTGAAGCTCTACGATGCCCATCGGGAGCTCTACGATGCCCATCGGGAGCTCTACAATGCCCGCCGAGCAAGCAAACGCCCCGGCAACAGCAAACAGCTTTGGTAACCGCAGCCTTTTAGATACCGCATTCACAGTGAGAATCCTATAAAGCGTGAGAAGGGAAATACGGGACATTTAGCGCACTGGATGGATGCTAGGAGGAAGATCAACACGGTTACCGAGCTCCATCGCATCGCGTTCGAGACGTGCGAGAAGCTCATCATCGAGTGCGTGCTCCGTGTAGTCTGCGCAGCGATCAATCGCATCGGGGCTGAGATCGGCCCATCGTGAAAAGTAAAGTTCCAGCAAGCGATGACGTCGGACAGCACGATGGGATTGCTGAATCCCTGAAACACTCAACGTAACGGTTTGATCCCCTCGATCATGAACCCATCCAAAGCGGACTAGGCGACGGAGGACTTGTTCGATCGTGCGCGAATCCCACCCTAGCGAACTGGCGATTTTGTTTTTCGAAACGGGCTGTGAACGGACCGACCCATGCAGTGAAGGTGCCAGATTTTCTTGTTCAAGCCATTCAAACATGCCCCGCAGCACATGTTCTTCTTGGATCTGTCGCTGCATGCGCCATTGCTCGGTCCATTGCCATAGGATCCCTCGCCGATTTGCTAGGAGCAAGCTGATTGAGAAGAGCGCTGCGGCGGTAAGAACCATTGCAGCGCCAGACGGAAGATCTTCGATCAGCCAACTGCTCATCGCACCGATCACTCCCGATGCAATTCCAATTATTGTGCTGATCAGCAAGTTCCAGTGCAAGCGATCTGACCATAGGCGAGCCGCTGCAGGTGGGATGACAATCATGGCGACGATCAGCAGTACTCCTACGATGCTCGTCCCAACGGTAACAACCCAGAGTGTACAAGCCATCAAGATCAAGTCCATCGCAAGGGTCGGCCAACCTTGGGATGCAGCGTAAGAACTGTCGAAGCACAGCAATTGCATTTCTTTGCGCAGTAGAAGCAAGATCAGCGTTACGCTTCCGCACAGAATGGCAATCCAAAATGCATCTTGTGCGATAATACCGGCGGTGTTCCCATACAAGAATCCTTCGATCCCTGCGGCATTACCGGATTCCGTCTGCTGAACGAGACTCAAGAGAGCCATTCCAAATGCAAAGAAGACGCTCAAGACAATTCCCAGCGCGGCATCTTCTTTCAGAGACGTCCAATGCCGAAGTCCCATCACGCTTAAGGCTCCGAGTGTCCCACTGATCGCAGCACCGACCAAGAGCCAGACCGGGTCCCGGCCAGATCCACCCACAGCGAGACTTGCAAAGAAACCGATTGCGATACCTGGAAGAGAAGCATGGCAGATCGCGTCGGCAATCAGCGACCGCTTCCGAAGCATCAAGAACACTCCCAGCAGTCCGCAGACCCCGCCGAGCATCGCGCAACCGACGACGACCCAAGCCGTGTTGTAGTCGAGCCAAGCGATATCCGGCAGTCCAGCTGCAAATATCGGCCCTCGATACGAGCCGTGCGAGCCGTGCGAGCCGTGCGTGGCGTGCATGCCGTGCGAACAGAAGGTATCAGCCAAACCGAAAATCATGAAGAACAAAAACGCCCGTTAGTGATCAATACGAAAAACACTTCCTTCATGCTAAACTAACGGGTGAACTTGGGAATAGCTCTTTCCTCCAGAAAACAGGGCTCACAATTCGGAACGATAGAAATTTGATCCCTAAACTAGTACCCTCGGCTCCCCTAATCTCACTTCACTTCGATCATCGCAGAAAGGCCTCGAATATGGCGATTTTGAAAATGGCAACTTCGCCTGGATGTCCCTCCCTGCTTAACTTGGTCAATTGGCCCCATCGAAGACATGCGTTGGTAAACGGGAAAGAACTTTGGTTGAAGGTATCCATGATCGCGGTTGCGATTTTCCTTTGTAGTTCGCAATCAGCTCATAGCCAAGACAACCGGTATCAAGTATCGAGGCGTGCGGCGGAGATTCATGCGCAAGGGTACGTGTTCGACGGTCACAACGACTTGCCTTGGGAACTGCGAGCCAAAGCACCGAAGCTATTTGATGATATCGACATCGCGCAACCGCAGCCGAGTTTACATACCGATATTCCAAGGCTCAGAGCGGGGAATGTCGGCGCACAGTTCTGGTCTGTTTTTGTTCCGGTCGACACGATCGCAGCAGGAAACGCATTCCAGACCACCAAAGAACAAATCGACCTTGTTCATCGCATGATCGCTCGTTATCCCGACACCTTTGCGCTTGCGCTAAACGGCAAGGATGTCGATCGCATCCGCGCAGAAGGCAAGATCGCATCACTGATCGGGATGGAAGGTGGACATAGCATCGAAGGATCGATTGGCAAGCTTCGGCAACTCTATGCAGCCGGTGCGCGATACATGACGCTTACCCATAGCGAAACACTCGAGTGGGCCGACTCTGCTACCGATGTCGCACGCAACGATGGCCTGAGTGAATTCGGCGAAGAAGTCGTCCGCGAAATGAACCGACTTGGAATGCTAGTCGATATCTCGCACGTCTCGCCAGCTACCATGCACGATGCGCTAAGAGTCTCGGCCAAGCCAGTGATCTTCTCCCACTCATCCGCAAGAGCCTTAGCGGAGCATCCTCGCAACGTACCCGACGACGTACTCGAAGCATTGCCGAAAAACGGCGGAGTCGTCATGATCAATTTCTTCTCCGGATTCGTAGTTCCCGAGTCCGCCAAGCAGTTGATGGAACTTGCAGAACTCCGGAAGACCCTCAAAGCAAAATACCCAAACGACAAAGAAGCCCAAGATCGCGAGATCAAACAATGGCAAGTAAAGAATCCTTATCCAGCAGGGACCGCTGACATATTGATCGATCATATCGAGCATGTGATCAAAGTCGCAGGGATCGATCATGTCGGCTTGGGATCGGACTTCGATGGGGTTACCAAACTTCCAGTTGGCATGGAGGATGTCTCGAAGTACCCCGTGATCACTGAACTTTTGTTGCGTCGCGGTTATGACGAAGAGTCCATTCATAAGGTTCTCTACGGCAATGCGCTTCGAGTGCTCCACGAAGCCACCGACCAAGTTGCTGGAAAAACCTCGCAAAGCAGTGCTCGCTGAGCTTCGATTCGTCGGATCACATGATCAAATTTTTGTTAAAATAGCTGTTTTAGAAGGAATAACCACCAAGATCATACCCAGGAACGACGAATACGATCGGCAACCCTGCGAGGATTGATGCTCTCGCCCAGTGATTTAACATGATCGCCAGGAAAGAAAGTAGCTGTTAGGATTTTTTGCCACTATTGTTTCCATAAGAACCGGTTGCTTTCATAAGCACCTTTTATTTCCATAAGAACCTAACAGTTTATTCCGGGTATTTGCATGACTGATTCTCTTACTGCGGCGACTAGGACACCAACAGATTCGAATACTCCTGCGTCGTCGCAAGCATCCTCAACGCAATCGCAAGCGCGTGATCCGAGGCGTCATGATCTCGACGCGTTAAGGGGATCGGCCATGATACTGGGGATCGTCTACCATGCGGCATTGTCGCTCGCGGCTGGGTTTCCATGGTTCATCCAAGACTCCACTGCCAACATTGAACTAAACGTCTTTCAGTCGTGGGTTCATGGATTCCGCATGCCGTTGTTCTTCATCGTCAGCGGTTTCTTTACTGCCATGCTATGGAAGAAACGAGGGGCAGCATCGTTGCTCTCGCACCGATTCCGCCGGATCTTATTACCATGCCTGGTTGGTGCCATTACGGTCGTTCCCTTGTGCAACTTGGCGATCATGTCTGCAATGATGAAAGGTGCAGCAAGTCGAGCCGCAGCAATCAATGCACAACCTCCGGAAGAAAGCATTTGGGCAGCGATTAGGCAGTCTCGCAGTGACATCGTTGCGCAGCACATTGAAAAGGGTGTTTCCTGTGAAGTGCTGCACCCTGACTATAAAACGACTCCCCTCTCATGGGCGAGTATCCTCGGCGATTTGCTAAGCGTTCGAGTGCTGCTCGAAAATGGTTGCGATCCCAACAAGGCTAATGAAGATGGAAACACACCATTGCATTCAGCGATGTTCTTCGGACGCTATGAGATTGCCCAAACCCTGTTAGATCATCAAGCAGACCCGACGCTGCGTAACAACAACGGCGAGACTCCACTTGACTCGTTGCGGGTCGACATCGCTTATGTTCCGATGATCGCTGGGTTTTTGTCGATGAGCATCGACATGTCCGAAGTTCAAAACGGACGCAAGCTGATCGAAGCGGATGCGAAGCATCGCAATCTGAATGTCCCACCATCAAAACCATCTTCTGGGGTCAATGCCAAAGCCAACCCGTCAGGAAATACGTCAACGAAAGAGCCTTCGCAAGTTACTCGGCGACTGACACAGTTCTGGGGGTGGCTCTCGACTGCGCCTCTCTTCTCCTATTTGTGGTTTCTCTGGTTCCTGTGGTGGCTTGTCGTCGGCTTTGTGATTCTTCAAGCAGTACTAAAGGGCATCTGGTCGATGATCGGAGGTGGTCGTCCGCTCGACTGGTCTTGGACACTTACACCAACAACGCTGATCTCCATGGTCTTGCTAACGATGCTGCCAACTTCGCAGATGGCCGGCGCCGGATTTATTTTCGGACCGGACACGTCCGTCGGGTTGATCCCAGCCCCCCACATATTCTTCTACTACACTTTGTTTTTCCTTTACGGCGTCGCTTATTACTTGTGTGATGATCGGGAAGGGAAACTAGGTCGTTCGTGGCGATGGTTACTTCCTGTTTCCGTGTTTGTTCTATTTCCTATCGCGCTGGAACTGT
>CAIJIZ010000182.1 GCA_903820735.1 uncultured Pirellula sp. | reverse complement strand
GGCCATGTTGCAACGCGCCGTATTCGATTTGAGGGAACAGTCCGAGGTCACTCAATCTTGGCTCGACATGGACGATAGCACCTTCAAGCACTCCTTATTAGCCCACTCGAAAAATCGACCGACCGAATCCTGCGCCGCAGGGCTCTTCGGACCGACACGGATCCTTTATAAACGGGTCGCTCAGTTCGACTCCTTCTGCGAACCGGAGCTTCATCGATCGATCTCCAAACTCCCGTATGCGAGGCTCGTTGAACTCTCTCGAGAATTAAGCCGCTGGATTCAACGCGAGCATTCCCTTCCTATCGATCCGCACGATATCCTCATCGATGCTCCCCCCGCATCCTGCGAAGTCCAATTCGATCTTCGTGTACGCCTAAAATCGGACCAGTTTCGAGACCTTTTCGAACTGTCACCCGTCGTTCAGTCCCTTGCAACTCGCCAATTCGACGAAATGGTCAAACGGGTCCGCGTCTTCGTCCACCCGAGACTTCAAGCGAGCATCAAAAAAGTCAATATTGCGGAAATGCTTCGTGAGATTGGGGCCAGGACCGAAATCTAGAGCCCAGATTCGCCCCAGAATCCGTTGACAACCCCCACCCCTTGCAACAACAATAATGGCTTGTGCAACACGTGAAACATTCATTCTCGTGTTGGCAGTCCTTAGCCGAAATCACCAAACGTTCGTCGCCTAAAAGCAGAATGCTTCACCGCAAGATGCACACTCACACAATACTAACCTTCGGAAAACAAGAGATTATTAGCCCCGAGAGCCGGTAGGCCTTGGGGAATCGTCTTCGTCTGTTAATTCCGCGAAACGCATACCTGACCCCTGAAGCCTACCGCTTCAGGGGTTTTTTTGTTGAAACCGAACTACTGAAACTTATCCGTTGCAAAATGCCATGAACACAAAACGATCCCTCAACATCTACGACACCACCCTGCGCGATGGGACCCAAGGCGAAGGGGTAAGCCTGTCACTTCAAGACAAGCTCAATATCGCCAGCCGACTTGCAGAGATCGGCGTAGATATGATCGAAGGTGGCTACCCACTCTCGAACGAGAAGGACGCGATGTTCTTCCAAAAAGCCAAGCAGCTGGATTTGGGTAAAAGCCTTCTGAGCGCCTTTGGCATGACGCGTCGCCGTGGAATGAAAGCATCCGATGATCCAGGCATCGCTGCTCTCCTAGCAGCAAACACTCCAGTAATCACCGTTGTCGGGAAATCATGGGACTTCCATGCCACAGAAGTCCTCGGAGTGAGCCTTCAAGAAAACATCGACATGATCGCTGAGACCGTGGAGTATCTCGCTAAGTACGCCCAAATCGTCTACGACGCAGAACACTTCTTCGATGGCTATCGCGCAAACCCTACTTACGCACTCGATGCCGTAGAAGCCGCCGCTAAAGCAGGTGCCAAATGGATCGTCTTCTGCGATACCAACGGTGGCTCTCTGCCCGAGCAAGTCGCTGCGGTCGTCAGCGATGCGAAATCAAGACTTCATCCGCACGGCGTTCGCCTTGGAATCCACTGCCATAACGATGGTGACCTTGCAACTGCCAACTCTTTAGCAGCAATCGATGCCGGTTGCGATCAAATCCAAGGTACCATCAACGGGATCGGTGAACGTTGCGGTAACGCAGACTTAGTCTGCGTTATCTCCAACCTTCAATTTAAAAAACAAGGCTACGAAGTCTTCGGCGGACGCCCATTGGATCACCTCACCGAACTCTCTCGATTCGTCTACGAAACAGCGAACCTTGTACCTCGCAACAGCCAACCCTTTGTCGGTAGAAGCGCTTTCGCCCACAAAGGAGGTATGCACGTGCACGCCGTCAACAAGTTCGCACATACCTACGAACACATGAATCCAGCTCTCGTAGGGAACGAACGACGCATCCTTGTGAGCGAACTTTCCGGTCGCTCGAACATCGCTGCACTCGTCCAAGCCGACGGATCATCCGTGGACCGAAAACTCCAAGACCAAATCTTGGCCCAAGTCGTCAAACAAGAAAACCAAGGCTATCAGTACGAGGCAGCCGAAGCCTCCTTTGACCTTCTGGTCAAACGTTGCTCGGGAACTTACACCCCACACTTCGAAACCATCAAATATCAAATTCTTGCCGGGGATCTCGATACCGCTCGAAATCAACAGTTTGCCGAAGCAATCCTCAAACTGAAGATCAACAATCAAATCTGCGTAGAGGCCGCCGAAGGACACGGACCAGTCAACGCCATGGACGCGGCTTTGCGAAAAACCCTCTCCCCCTTCTATCCCTGCGTCGAGACAATGCAACTCGTCGACTATAAAGTCCGCGTTGTCAACGGCGAGGCAGGCACCGCGGCACGCATCCGCGTGAACATCGAAAGCACCGATGAACATCACTCCTGGCATACCATCGGTGTAAGCGAAAACATCATCGAAGCCAGCTGGGCTGCCCTCGTCGATGCCGTCGAATACCATCTGCACCGAAACCATTCCGCAACGCCCCCAAATGAAGCCTCGTAGGATTAGCGTTCAATTCCGCCGTATTGGGCCCTCGGCGAAGTCAAGGCACAAAAGAAACAAGCGAAAACTTGGTGAATTCCACAAGATCACTATGGAATCCACCCTGCAAAACCAAGAAATTAATGAGGACGACGAATTCATCTGAGGTACCGTGGCGTACCTGTTGCTCCTTTCGTATTCAAACCTCATCGCTAAAGCTCTCAAGATCGTTACCAACATGAAATTCATTAAGATTCAGCTTGCTGCTACCCTCCTGACGATTTTCCTCTCACCATTGGCACTCGCCCAACGCCCCACCGCCCCGCGATTGCTCCCCACCAAAACACTCGCCTACGTCCGCATCGACGACACCCGTGACCTCAAAGCCAAAATGGGGGAAACAGGGATGGGTAAAATGATGGCTGACCCCCAAATTGCCCCCATCCTCGGCACCTTCTACTCAACATTCGTCGGTCAACTTCAAGGCATGCAAGATGCCATCGGATTAAACCTCGATGAACTGCTCTCGGTTCCCAACGGCGAGCTAGCTTTTGCCGTCGTCGCAACAAAAACCGAACCCGCTTTCGTCGTCATGCTCGAAGCCGGCGAAGAAATGCCGGCCCTCGAAGTTCTTCTCGATCGCGGCCGACAAGCTGCTGAGAACAACGGCGGATCCTACGCAGAAAAAGAAGTCGGGAAAATATCACTCCGTAGCCTCGGAGGACGCCGCAACGGAGAAGGACTCCACTATTTCATCGACTCAGGTGTGATGGTTGGATCAAACCGAGCAGACTACGCCGAACAGCTTGCAATGGTCTGGACCGGCAACGGGATCGATCACAAACCACTCGCCGACAATAGAGACTTCACTGCGATTATGTCCCGATGTGTAGGCACCGAAGGAGAACGTCCCCAAGTCTCCTTCTTCGTCGATCCATTGGCAATCGTACGCGAAGCAGGTAAGAGCTCCGGCGGTAACATCGCTATCCTCGCCGGCCTGAAAACCTTCGGCGTCGACGGCATCAAAGGGATCGGCGGCAGCGCTATCATCGCTCCCAATGAATTCGACTCGATCATCCATGGCCACTTGCTCCTCAACGCAAACCGCCAAGGCATCATGAAAGTCCTCCGCCCCAAAGCCGGTCCCACCGAACCGGAAAACTGGGTCAGCGAACAAGTCAACAGCTACTTCACCGCCAACTGGGAAATCGAAAAAACCTTCAATGCGATTGAAAACCTCGTCGACACTTTCGCCGGTGAAGGAACCGTGGAAAATCGATTCGTCAAAGAGGCAAACAAAAACCTCGACATCGACTTTCGCAACGACATCCTCGCTCAAGTAGACGACCGATTAACCCTGGTGCAATTGATCGTACCGCCGAAGAAAATCAACAGCCAAGCCAACGTATACGCCATCCACGTGAAAAACCCCTCGCGGATGAAAACTGAAGTCCTGCCTAAAATCGTCGAGAAGATCAAAGGCAACGGGGGCCCGGAAATGAAGAGCAAACTCTTCGGCGATGCCACCATCTATTACCTCGACATCCAAGTCCCGAACGCGGAAGAAAGAAACATCCGTATCCCCAGCCCTTGCTTCTGCATCCTTGAAGACCAATTCGTCGCAAGCGACTCACTCCAAGCGCTCGAAGAAGTCGTCAAATTCAATTCCAGTGGCGACGGACTACTCTCCGAATCGATCGAATTCAAGCTTGTGCGAGATCGCATCAAGGCCCAACTCAAGAACAGCGAAATGTCGATTCTCGCTTACCAACGCCCAGAAGAAGCCATGCGACTGATGTACGATCTGGCAACCGATCCAAATAATATCGACAACCTTGAACGGATTGCCGAAAGCAACCCTTTCCTTCTCTCGCTTGTCACCGCTGTCCGCAGCAAAAAACTTCCTCCCTTCGAAGTCTTTGCGAAATACCTCGCTCCAGGCGGTGCCTTCATCGTCGACGAAGAAAATGGTATCCATTACACCGGGTTCTCCATGCGACGCGAATAATCAACGCTCGCAAGCCAAACTTTTGATGTAAAATACGCTCTGGAAGGTTGCCGGAATCTTCATGAATTCCCGCACCCTGTCGATAGAGATCCCCACCTTCACTCACCACAACTTCAAGGTGCCTGCCTACGATGAACAACGCGACCGACTCAACTTCCTCACGACGCGGATTCCTCTCCGCCTCCATCGCAACCGGTGCCGGTCTATTGGCTACCGCAAATCACGTAGGTAACAATAAAGCGATTGCCCAAGAGCAATCCAAGCCTGCTTTAGCGCCATTGATCGCGCCACCTGAAAAACGAATTCTCCTGTCCTGTAAACTCTCGATGATCAAAGGTGACATCGACGGCAAACCGATCACTCTCGCTCAACGACTCTCGCTGGCCAAGCAAGCAGGTTTCGACGGAGTGGACTTCGACGAAGCCGGTAGGTTCACTGTGGACGAAGCCCGCGCTGCGGTTCAAGAGTCTGGCGTGTTCTGCCACAACGCAATCAATCACGCTCACTGGGATAAACGTCTTACTAGCGCCGATCCCGAAGTCCGTAAAGCGGGTGTCGCCAATATCACGCACTGCCTGCGGGTCGCTCATGCCATCGGCGGTAGTGGCGTATTGATTGTCGTCGGACGAGGGGATGATGGAACTGAGGCCGAAGTCAACGCGCGAGCCCATGCTGAAATCAAAAAACTCCTACCGCTCGCCGCGTCGCTTGGCCAACCGATCTTGATTGAGAACGTATGGAACAAACTTCACTACGACCACGATGCTCCACCCGAGCAAAAGCCCACTAAGTTCATCGATTTTGTCGATAGCTTCAAAAGCCCATGGGTCGGTATGTATTACGACATCGGCAACCACTGGAAGTACGGGCAACCACGCGAGTGGCTCAACGCTTTCGGATACCGCGCCGTGAAGCTAGACGTGAAGGGCTTCTCTCGCGCCATGAATAAGTTCGTCGATATCACCTCTGCTGAAGACGACGTGCCATGGGACGAAGTACGCAAAGGTCTTGATGACATCGGATGGAGTGGATGGACGACCGCCGAAGTAGGCGGCGGCGGTGTCGAACGACTAACCACCATCCGTCAACAAATGCAAAAAGCATTCGCAGTGTAAGCAGTGCAAATCGTCGCCAATCGACAAGTCACCACCTGTGAATTAATCCCAGATTACGTTCGTATCTACACTTTAAGGTAACTGCTATGCTCGTCTTCGCCCGACGCGGATTTGCAATTGAAAAGGCTCTCGAGGCGGCCGAGAAGGGGGAATCGTACGCTTACTGGGTTGCCTTGTTTCTTGCTATGTTCCTTCTGATTCTCATCGGATCGGCCGTTTGGCGAACCCTTAAAGCTCTCCGCGAACCTTTTCGATTCATTAGCCTCATCTATGCGTTAGTCGATATTTGCATGATCGGCTTTCTGGGTACTATGCTCTTCAAGCTTGTTAACCGTCTGGTACAAGCTCCGGGATAGAGAGTTGTAAGAGTCCCACGGCAACCGCCAGCGGATCGATCCAAACTTTCGTGAGCCGTTGGATTCCTGCCATCATGCCGAGTTTTCCAATCGAAAACCAAAGCCCCCTGGAAATCCCACCCCTAAGGCTATCGCAACAAACGGGTGACAAGCCCCTTGTTTCTATCGTATGGCTCAAGAGAGATTTCCGTCTGCAAGACCATGCCCCGTTCCATCATGCGGCAACTACTGGCGCAGTTCTTCCACTCTGGGTTATCGAACCCGACTGGTGGCAATCTGCAGACATGGATTCCAGCCATTTCAACTTCGCACTGGAATCAGCCCGAGAATTGAGATCGAAACTGCGGGAAATTGGAAGCGATCTCTTCATACAGTTTGGAGACATCCTCGAAATCTTTTCGCAATTGCAACAATCCTTTACCGTCCGAGAACTCTTAAGTCACGAAGAGACCGGTGCAGACTGGACATTTCAACGAGACAAACGCGTTGGACGATGGTGTCGCCAAAAAAACATCACTTGGAAAGAGTATCGCCAAGACGGGGTGATACGTCGATTGAGGAATCGTGATGGGTGGGCGGAGAGTTGGCAGCGTTGGGCCGACACCCGCTTGCTCCCTGCTCCACATCAACTCACGCTACCCGATCAACTTAAAACCATACAAGCGAACGTTGAAAATCAACAACGATGGCGAATCATTGAGGCCGCTCAGACGCCCATCGTACACTTGCAAAAAGGAGGAGAGGAGCAAGCTCATAAGTCCCTCGCATCTTTTCTAACGGAACGTGGGGCAAATTACCGGCGAGGGATGTCCAGCCCTTTGACAGCTAACGAAAACTGTTCGCGACTGAGTCCCTTTATTGCTTGGGGATGTATCAACGTACGGCAGATTTACCAAGCCGTGATGCAGACGAAGGCGATACGGGGGGCGGATAAGCAGTGGCAGTCCTCGTTGGTTTCATATCGATCGCGGCTGAGTTGGCATTGTCACTTCATGCAGAAACTCGAGGATGAACCTTCACTCGAATTTGAGAACCTATGCAGGGCCTATGATGGATTAAGGGAAAACGAATTTAGCGAAGAGCGTTTTCAAGCATGGTGTGACGGACGAACAGGCTATCCCATGATCGACGCTTGTATGCGTGCATTGCGTGAGCATCGCTGGATCAATTTTCGGATGCGAGCGATGCTAGTATCTTTTGCATCCTATGATCTTTGGTTGCACTGGCGCAAACCCGCACTGTTTCTAGCAAGACACTTTCTCGATTACGAACCAGGGATTCACTACCCACAAATCCAAATGCAGTCGGGAGTCACTGGCATCAATACCATCCGAATCTACTCCCCGGAAAAACAGGGCAAGGATCAAGATCCGACGGGTGATTTCGTCAGGCGTTATGTTCCTGAATTGAGGCAAGTCCCAACCTCTTTGATTTGGAATCCATCCAAACTAACGCAGGACGAACAGGTTCGGTATGGATGTGAAATTGGACGAGACTATCCATTCCCTATCGTCGATCACGCACAAGCAATCAGAGAAGCGAAAGCGAGAATCTACGAAGTAAGGCAAACCAGCGAAGCGCGTGTGAAAGCAGTGGAAGTTGCAAAGCGGCACGGCAGTCGCAAGCGTCGCGATGTGTTTCCAAAGCCAAGAACCCATCAACAGTTACTTCTTCCGGGCTTCGATGCCCTCCCTCCCGAAAGCTAGCAAACGAAATTAGTTTGACCAAATCAGACTAAAAAAACCGAGTCGCTTTAAAATCAAAGGCATGGACGACTCGCACCTCCCATCCCCCCACAATAATTTCTTCCACTTTGCGTTCTCCCATGCATCCGCAGTGCGGAGCTTGATCGAGTCGCATCTCCCTTCGTCCGTTATTCGCTCACTCGATCTTGATTCCCTTCAACTCCAAAAAGACTCCTTCGTGGATGATCACTTGCGAGAGAGTTACTCGGACTTACTCTATTCCGTCCCCTGGGTAGACGAAAAAGGCCACTCGCGAACTGCCAGAATCTATCTGCTCCTGGAGCACAAAAGCCAAATCGATCAGATGACTTGCTTGCAACTCCTTCGATACGTCGTTCGGATTTGGGAGCAACAACATCGCAACGACCAACCCTTGTGCCCCGTTTTCCCATTGGTGATCTACCATGGGGAATCCCCATGGACAGCTCCAAGAACCCTCGATGAATTGCTCGGCACTCCCAACGCCCTCCTACCCTACAGCGTGCGATTCACTTTCCCAATACTAGACCTCTGCGAAATCCCAGATGACAAACTCTCAAAAGATCCTTTTTTGCAAAGCGTATTAAGCTTGCTAAAATACAGTCGACGCAAGGAATTAGTCGATCGGCTGGAAAGCATCCTCCGACGATTGCTTTTCAACGCAACATTGGACGCG
>CAIJIZ010000181.1 GCA_903820735.1 uncultured Pirellula sp. | reverse complement strand
TAATTCAGTCCGGCTTCGTTTGGACCTTGCAAGCTGCAAAATCCAACGAAATCCTTTTCACCAGGAACTTAGAGGTGGTAAAACCCGCAAAGTTCCGTCGGAAGAAAAATTCCTACCTTCGTCTAGGTTTTCGACCAAAACCGAGGTCGGATCCGAACAAAAAAACCCCTACAACGCTCAATTCTTGCAAGAAGTTAGCCTTCGGCAAGAAATCCAGGCAAGCTGGGAGAAGTTGTCCGATTGCACAAGGGGCTTCTAAGAACGAAGAGGCAACGGTCGCTCCGGAGCTTTTTTAGTTGCTACGCGGATCGGCGGGAAGTTCTCGCTCGCCGAGGAACGACCGCAAGAGTTCTTTGCCATGGATTTTCATAGCCTCGCTCCACATTTCTTTCTCGTCGGCAAAGACAAGCGACGGAGCGGTAGGCACGAGAACCCATCTCCCTTCGATAATCTCACGTTCAAGTTCCCCTTTTTCCCAGGTTGCATTTCCGATGACCCAGCGAAGGTGTTCGGGTTCCATGACCGCAAGCTTTTTTAATATCTCAGCTTGGGCTGACAAATAGACACCTTGGTCGTTGCCTCCTTCGGCTAAATCTGAATTGCTGTGGATTGCCAAAATTGGGCCATTGTTCGGACCTCCGAAGTTGAAATGACCTCCCGATTTCGCTTCGATCGTCCCTTCATCCATCAGCAGATTCCAGAAAGGCTTGGGGTCAACCATGATCGGTCGATTGAGAAACACTCCAACTGTGACCTCATCGTTTTGCTCGATGATCAAGCAAACCGAATGATCGAGGTCAGGATCGCTGAACGAGGGAGAGGAAGCTAGGACGCAACCCGTGAGCAACCCGCCAGATTTTTGGTCAGAAGAGTCCGTTGGTAGTCGATTCATACTGTTCCTTCCTCCAATGCATTGACGCACTTGGCAAGTTTCGTCCGCCATCTGACAAAAACATTTGCAGCCTGCAGAGACTCTCAAGCCCCCCTGCCCTGCCCCTTACCCGTTAGACACCGCAAGAGTTGACTTGGTTGCAGAAAAAAACTCGGGATTGCCAAGAATCGTGATTTCTTGAGGGAGATTAGTCGGAGTCGCGAAATGAGCATCGCTCGTCTTCCAACGTGACTGGAAAGAGCTCTGGCTTTCTTTGTGTCTTGGCTTCCCTTCTAACGCAGGCGGGATCAAGGGTCGGAAGTAAGAAAATCGTCAAGAATACCTCTCACGGTTCGAACTTCTTCGACGATCGGCAAGCCTGTGTCGATGGTGGAGGCTCCGCGTGTAAATGAGCCATGCAGTTCCCTGCATCCGGTGGATTCTAAAATGGTCGCTGCATTCGACGCTTGTACGCCACCACCGGGTAGGATCGCGATGCGACCGTCTCGATATGCTTGTAGGTCTCGGAGTGCATCAAGGCTCTCTACCGCATGCTGCTTGCCGCCACTGGTCAAAATCCGGTTGTATCCCGACTCGATCAAGCGGTCGAGGGATTCGAATTTATCAGGCACGGAATCGAAGACGCGATGGACTACCATTTGCGCGGATGGTTGAGTTCGCCGTGCCACTCGAAGCGCTTCGTCCATGAACCACATATCAAGATCATCGTCTCGATGACTAGCGCCCACGGCGACGCCGTCGCATCCGAGATCCATCATGATTCGGATTTCCGAAAGCATCGTTTCGAGTTCGTCGCTGTGATAATGAAAGTCACCCGGACGACAGCGGACGAGTGCGATCAGTGGCAGTTGACAGATATGACGAACGGTTTGAACAAGTTGAGCGCTCGGGGTAATGCCTCCTACCTTCAAGCATTCGCTTATCTCAATTCGCTGCGCCCCACCTTCGATGGCTCGGCGAGTTCCATCGACCGAGTCGACGCATACTTCCAACATCATGTACCTTGGATCGTCAAAAGGTATGGAATACCATGGGTTGGTCTACTGTTCGATGACCCATTCGCGATCGATTTGGTCGATCGGAAGTGATTGCTCTGAGCCATCTGGCCAGCGGATTTTAAGGTTTGATGGTTTGCGATCTGCAAGTCCGAAAGTGGCGGTCAATTCGGTTCCTGAGAGATAGCTGCGTGTGGAGCTGATGGTACGTACCATCTTCTCTCCATCGCCAAAGTCCATTTCGAGTCTCGCTCCGATTGCTCCCGTCTTTGCTTTGTCTTTCAGCCGCACTCTGAGCCAATGGTTGCCGGACTTTTGGTCGTTCCGCAGCAAACGCGCTTTTCCACCGTTAGCGACAAAGAGCAAATCGAGATCACCATCCGCGTCGATATCGGCATAGGTCGCGCCACGGCCGACCATAGGTGCTTGAAACATCTTTCCCGTTTTGTCTTCGCCCAACGCGATGAATTGGGTTGGCTGCTTCTTTCCTGCGTTCCAGAAAAGTTGGCAAGGCTGTTCGTATTGCTGGGTGGCATAGACCTTTTGGATTTCAGGTTCAAGGTGGCCATTTGAACAGACGATATCGAGTCGCCCATCGAGATCGATATCTGCGAACAGAGTGCCGAAGGTCAATCGAATGCGAGTTTGAGGTCCGAAACCGGTGGTTGGGGCAACGTCGGTGAAGCTAGGTTTCAGTCCGTCGCTGAGGTATAGGCTCGACTGTTCGTTTGCAAAGTTACCTATCACAATTCCGCAGCAATCATCGTTTCGGAAATTGCCACAATCGATTCCCATCGCACCGGTGGCTTGCCCGTCGCGCGTCAGTGCCACTCCCATCGATATGCCTTGATCGTCAAAGGTGCCGTCTTGTTTGTTGATAAACAGGAAGTTCTTTACTGTGTCATTGGCAACGCAGACATCTGGCCAGCCATCATGATTTGCGTCCAGTAAAGCAATCCCCAAGCATTTCGCTTCGGGAACCTGTGTCGCTGCGTTCAGTACGTGCAAGCCGGCTTGTTCGCCCACTTCGCGAAACCGTCCATTGCCTTCATTGTGGTACAAGTACATGTGTACGCCGTCGAAGTTGGTCGGCTGTCCATATGATCGTTCCATTCCCATCAAAGTTGAGGCTAGAGACAGGTCGGTTTCACGGCTCCATGAGACGTAATTGCCGACGATCAAGTCGAGTTTGCCGTCCCGGTCATAGTCGAACCACATCGCTGGGCAACTCCATTGGGTTGGTACTCCGCCAACTCCCGCTTCTTGTGTCACATCGACAAACTTGCCACCTTCATTGCGGTACAAGTGATTTTTGCCCACAGCGGTAAAAAAGACGTCGACCCATCCGTCGTTGTCGTAATCACCGAATGCGACTCCCATGCCGTAGAAAGTCGCATTTAAGCCAGCGGACAGCGTCACATCTTGGAACTTACCTCGGCCGTCATTTTGATACAGACGCATCGTAGGGCGAACTTGACCTTCGGTGCTAGGGCTCCAAGGCCAATCGCAAGAGTTCACAAATATGATGTCTTGATCACCATCGTTGTCGTAATCAAAGAATCCGCATCCACCTCCCATGGTTTCAGGCAAGAGGCGTTCGCCTCGTTTGCCATCGTAATGGGTGTAATCGATTCCTGCTTCGCTGGAAACATCTACAAATGGAATTTCTGGGATAACCAGTTTGGCCGTTTGCGTTTCACGTTGTTGCGGAAGAACCGTTTGGGTCTTTTTTTCAACCGCTTTCTCGGCGGACGGACGGGTTAGGAAGTATGCGATTGCTCCCGTTGCCATCAGTGCGCCAGCGATCCCGATCGATCGCCAGAACATTTTGCCGATAATCGCATCATCACCCGAATCCTGCGTTGCTGTGTCGCGTGTTGCTGTGTCGCGTGTTGCCGCCTCACGTGTTGCTCGCCCTGACTCGGGGGTTCGCGCTGACTTTTTCTTTGCCATTTCGAATCTCAAAACAATCTGTTGAATGATGCGATCAACGCGATTCGGAAAGTGTAAATGCATCGCTTGCGGCCTGCGGTGGTAATTCCGGGGCTCCACTGCGTTGCAACGGATAGATTACCAAAGCTTCGGCAGCCTTATTGGCCGCCGGATATTTTTGGCGTGCCGGACGACGAGCCAAGTTGCTTGCGTTGTCATCAGGTTTGTACTTCAAGTTCTCTGCCCGATGGAATGCTGCTTGTTTCTCATCACCTAGCCGTTCGTAAACGGTCACAAGGTTTGCATGAGCCATCAAGTTTTCACTGTCGATGGAGAGGACTTGATGAAATTCCGATTTGGAAAGTTCCAAGTAGCGTTGAGCATCGGACGTGTTCTCGGCACCTGCAGCGGCGAGTGCGAGATCAAGGTAGGTTGCCCCGAGTTGATTTCGCACAAAGTAATCCATGGAGAAATCAAATTTGCGATCTCGCCGCTCTTGG
>CAIJIZ010000180.1 GCA_903820735.1 uncultured Pirellula sp. | reverse complement strand
GACGTACTTCAAGGGTGCGAAGCGTGAGCCCGGGCAAGATGCTGGAGGGACGATCGTTATTCAGACCCAAGGCAAGAAGGGTTGGTTTTGGTATATCCCACTTCATGATGATATTGTCAGCGTGGGTGTGGTTGCCGACTATGATCACCTCTTCAAAAACCGTTCGACGAAAGACGCAGAGAAGCTATTTCAAGAAGAAGTTGAGCGCTGCCCTGGTGTGCAACCTCGAATCGCCGATGCGACATGTGTGTCAGAGTACCGAATCCTCAAAGAGTATTCATACAAAGCATCTAAAGGGGCAGGCAACGGCTGGGTGCTTGTCGGTGATGCCTTTGGATTCCTTGATCCTCTTTACTCGTCGGGTATTCTGCTTGCACTGACCTCTGCCGAGATGGCCGGCGATGCGATCGCTGATGCACTCGATGTGAACGACCCGAGCGAAGCCCGCTTGCGAGCCTGGGAGCCCATGCATCGCAAAGCCATGGATCGCATGCGGAACTTGGTACGAGCCTTCTACGATGGATTGAACTTCGGCCACCTTGTACGCAAGCATCCGGAAAAGAAAAATTTGATCACTGACATCTTGATTGGGAACTTGTTCAAAGACGAAGTCGATGAATTGTGGCCACTGATCGAAGAGTTGCGTCAAGAAGAGATGGCGATGGCCAACGCTTAGTTGGGCTCTTTTTGGTTTTCGATTTCAATCTCGACACGTTTTCGTTTCGAGGTTGCACCTGTAAGGATCGTCACGTTGCGTTTTGGGACGTCAAAATGCTCGGCGATCATCGAGGTGAGCTTTGCATTCGCCTTACCATCGACGGGTGGCGCTTGAACGTGTGCGATCCATGTTCCGTCTTCTAGTTCTTCCAAGCGAGTTTGTTTCGCATTGGGCTTGGTTTTCACTTCGATGATCAAGTTCGGTGCGCTTTCCTGTACGTAACTCGTCGGGCTCGGTTACAGCTTATTCCATTACCAGGGTTCAATTACCAGGGTTCAATTATCCCAACCACGCGATCAACAAGCGTTTCAAGTTTCAGATTATACTCTTGCGGGGTGAATGGACGAGATGGTGGGGTTTGATGCTATGAGCGTGTCGAGTTTTGTTTGAAAATGTGATGAGATGCAAGTATGACAAGCGATCCACTATATCTTGATTGCAACGCGTCGAATCCGGTGGAAGAGCGTGTTTTGGAGTCGATGTTTGAGGCGGCTAGGGAGTTTTATGGCAATGCGGGTAGTCCTCACCGACATGGGGAGCGGGCCAAAAGTACGGTACATCAAGCGCGCGATAGTATTGGCCGCGTGGTGGGAGTGAAACGACACGAAGTTGTATTCACCAGCGGTGCTACCGAAAGCAATAACATCGCGATAAGCGGACTTGCATCGCATGGAAAACGGGTTGGCAAGATGCATGTGATCAGCTCTGCCATCGAGCACAAAGCGGTCCTTGAACCGCTTGATCGCATGCGTTCGGAAGGGTTCGAGATCAGTCTTGTCCAACCGAATTCAGACGGAGTCGTGGAAGCTGAGGAGATCGAGCGACTGTTGCGGCATGATACTTTGTTGGTGTCTTTGATGCATGTGAACAATGAAACAGGGGTAGTGCAACCGGTTTCACAAGTCGCTTCGATGGCCCAGGATCGAGGAATCCTCATGCATGTGGATGCTGCACAAGGCTTCGGTAGGGAGTGGACGAGTCTTACGCATCCAGGGATTACGATGATCAGTATTAGCGGCCACAAGATTTTCGGCCCGCAGGGGATCGGAGGGTTGATCGTAAGGCGGACTCGCAACGAGTTACCTCCGCTTGAGCCACTCTCGGTTGGCGGAGGGCAAGAGCTTGGGCTCAGGTCGGGCACATTGCCAGTCCCGCTTATTGTTGGGCTAGGGACGGCGGCTCAGTTAGCGATGGAGCATCATCCAGAGCGCGATGAGTGTTGTTTGGTCATTCGTCAGCGGATGTTTGATTGGGTTCAGCAGCACCGTGGGGTTATCCATGGATGCCAAGAATCTACATTACCCCATGTGGTCAATGTGTCCTTTCCGGGATGGGAAGCGGACGAGTTGATCGAAGCTTTATCCCCTTGGGTGTCGATCTCAAATGGGGCGGCTTGTACGAGTGTTTGCGCGACAGCGAGTCACGTTTTGCAAGCCATGGGGGTTTGCGGTGCGCAGCTTGAAGGAGCGGTACGTTGGTCGTGGAGTCATATGACGGACCTGAATGCTCTCGCTCGTGCTCTCGAGGGGGCCGGTGCAGTGATTGACCTAAAGTCGACTGGCCGTGCGGGTAGTTCCGGGGCTCAGTAAAGAGCACCGGCGATATGTTCCGCAATTGTTACTTAGAGCCCGGGCACTATTTAGAACCCAGGGGCCATTGACCGCTGGAGTTACCGAGATTGCTTGTCGTTCCCCACAGGCCGGAAGTCGAGCTAGCTTCGCGAGCTTTGTTCACCGACTTCGAATTCTTCGCGGTATTCGAATTCTTCACCGTATTCGACGGATCGGTTTTCGCGGATGCGTTCTTGTTGGATGAATTCGTTGCCGTGGTCTTCGAGGTGCGGCTTGCCGAAGAGGAGCCGAAGACCGAAGAGCTGCCGAACGTGTCGTTTTGATCGGAATGAGCTCCGGACCAAGAAGCGCGAGGGCGAGCAACAAAGTCTTTTTGAGGATTTTCGCTGAAAAAATCCGTCGACCAAAGGCGTCCCATAAAGTGAGTTCCGGGAGGGATTGAGCTCGAAAATGGTCCTACGCAATCGGTATCGTCGATTCAATCGGCCAACTTGATAAATTCAGACCGCTAATTCGATAGCGGCGGATAAATTTCTCGAAGTGTTTACTGCTAACGCAATCACAAAGGGGAACCGAAATTCAGAGGGGGATTTCAGTACCTTTTTTCTTCGTTTGCGGTTAACTTATTGGCGTTCTGAGTCTGGCGATCCCCGAATAGGGGCGAAAGCTTATTCCATTCCTCGTGCAAATACTAGATCAATGATCTTATTGATCGACAATTACGACTCCTTTACTTACAACCTCGTGCAGCGGCTTGGGGAAATCGATCCTACGTTGGATTTACGGACGGTTCGCAACGACGAACTAAGTGTCGAGCAAGTCCGCGCGCTCAGACCGGAACGGATACTGCTGTCCCCTGGTCCATGCACACCGAATGAGGCTGGAATTTGTGTGCCGATAATCGAGCAGTTGCATCGGGAGTTCCCAATTCTCGGTGTTTGTCTTGGACATCAATCGATTGGGCAAGCTTTTGGTGGGACGATTGTCCGAGCACCGGAGTTGATGCACGGCAAAGTCGACCGCATATTCCATGACGATCGCGGTATGTTTGAAGATTTGCCCAACCCCTTCATTGCCACGCGATATCACTCCTTGGTAATCCTTCCGGAGAGTTTGCCAGAGTGCTTAGAAGTTTCCTCGTGGGTAGAAGATTCACGCGGAAATCGAATTATTATGGGGGTTCGACATCGAGAGTACGCGGTCGAAGGTTGGCAGTTTCATCCAGAAAGCTTTTTGACCGAACCGGGTCCTACGTTGCTCGCAAGGTTTTTGAAGTGGAATTCGCCTCCGCCCAAGCGATGATGTCCATACCGACGATATCCGAGCCAACTTTACTCATCGGGGCCCCGTCAGCGGTAGTTTCCGACTGGTTAGTTCGCTGAGTTTACTTACCTGATCCCATCATTTTATCAACGTCCAAGAACGAAGCATGCTCTGTGTCACCGTTGCCCGTACGCGTCATAAACATACGATTCAAGAACATCTCGATGTGGCGGCAGAAGGTGCCAAGTTAGTCGAGTTAAGGCTTGATTACATCGCCCGATCGATCGACTTGTCGCGATTGCTCAAGAACCGTCCAACACCGGTGGTTGTGACGTGCCGCAGAAAGGAAGACGGGGGTCGTTGGGAGCGATCCGAAGAAGATCGTTTGATGCTTCTGAGGCAGACTATTGCCCAAGGGGTCGAGTACGTCGATCTTGAGGAAGACACTGCGTTGAAGGTTCCCAGGTACGGGAAGACGAAGCGGATCGTGAGTTTGCATAATTTTGAAGGGACGCCCGATGATTTGGAAGCCATTCATCAGCGACTAAGCAAGCTTGATGCGGACATTGTAAAGATTGCGGTAAAGGCCAACTCGTTTGCAGATGCGGCGCGTGTTATTGAATTGATGAAGAATGCGAAAGTCCCGACGATTGGAATCGCAATGGGCGATTATGGATCGCTCACTCGTATTCTTGGCCCGCGTTATGGAGCTCCATTCACCTATTGCGTCTTTAATCCCGATCGACGCGTCGCGCCTGGACAGCTTTCTTTTCACGACATGAAGAATGTGTTTCGCGTCGAGACGATCACTCGCAAGACCAAGCTGTTTGGAGTCGTCGCCGATCCAGTGGCTCACTCTTATAGCCCCCTTATCCATAACGCGGCTTTCGAATCCAACGAACTAAATTTCCGTTACCTTCCGTTCCGAGTTTCTGCCGAAGATATCTCGCCATTCTTGGATTGGTGTCAGCGGGAGGAGATTGGTGGTTTGAGCGTGACGATTCCGCACAAGCAATCGGTTTTGCCATTGCTGACTCAAGCCGAGGCTGCAGCACAAGGGATCGGCGCATGCAACACCATCGTCTTCAGTGGCGAAGATCGAGTCGGTTATAACACCGATTATCGTGCTGCTATGGATTGCCTCAACGAAGCTTTGACTAAACTTTTCCCAGAGCCAAATCCTTTCGAAGGCAAATCCGCGCTGTTGCTTGGTGCCGGCGGTGTGTCGCGCGCAATCGGTTGGGGGTTGTCCCAACGCCGCGTCCGGGTAGCTGTGACCAGTCGAAATCTTGAATCAGCTAACCAGTTAGCAAAAGAATTCGGCGGACGTGCGATCCCTTGGGACGAACGTCACATCGTTCAACCCAACATTCTCGTCAACGGAACTCCGATCGGAATGTTTCCCGAAATGGACGACACTCCGTACCGTGGAGATAAACTCGACGCTCGCACTTTGGTTTTCGATACGATATACAACCCCGAGCAAACATTGCTCATCCGCAACGCTCGAACCGCTGGATGTCCCGTCATCACGGGCTTGAGCATGTTCGTACGCCAAGCAGCGTACCAATATAAACTCTTTACAGGTCTTGAGCCGCCCGTGAAAGTCATGGTAAAGACCATCAAGCGAGCGATATCACCGCTCAATTATAAGAATCTCGAAGAAGACGAGGATTCAGAGGACAGTACCGAGAATATTGCCGTCTAAGCCCATGCGAGTATTCGTGACAACCGCTCGCATTTGCAATTAGGGACTTACCTTTTCGATCGCATCGACCAAGTCTTTAAGAAACGCCGCCGCTGGAGCACCGTCGAGCGCTGCGTGATCAAACGTCAGGCTCAAGGTCATCCGGTCACGAGCTTCTAGGCGTCGGCCTTCAATCGCATTTGTATCGCGGACAAATACCGGCTCGGTGCGGATTGCTCCAAGTCCGAGAATGGCGATTTCAGGGTAGTTCAATATCGGGGTAAAGCGATCGATCCCGTAAGCACCCAAGTTGCTCAGCGTGATTGTGCCACCGTCCATGTCCGCCGTCGTTAACCGACCTTCTCGTCCTTTCGCAATCAAGCGTCGACTCTCTTGCACTAGCTCCTCAAGAGTGAGACTTGAGATTGACGCGATCACGGGCACCAACAATCCATCGGATGTGTCGACGGCGATCCCAATACCAATGGCTTCTGGGACAACGCGGACCAAGTCTGTGTGTGTTTCATTCCATCGAACGCAGACCGATGGGTGATTCGGTAGAACCCTCGCAATGACCAAAGCGAATAGGTCAGTGTATGAGGGAACAAAACTCGACTTTAGGGATTTCTGCTGTTCGCGATATCGAACCCATTGTGTAACGTCGAGCGTGGTGTGAAGAGTCACCGGGATGGTGTTTGAAATACTTCGGCGCAATCGCTCAGCGATCGCTTTGCGACGTGGAGTAAATCCAACACTCTGGGGGCACGCAGCTTGAACGTCTGCTTCGCGTATCCGTCCCCCTCGCCCCGAGCCTTGAAGACCTCTGGTGTCGATCCCTAGTTTTTGTGCAAGCCGGCGAGCCCGAGGCGAGCACAGGTTCTGCGTTGTGTTTCGTGCGAACTGTGTCGCGGACGCAGCAGGCTCCTGCATTGCTGGAATCGCCGGAGAGTCGGACTTGGGGCGTTCGGTCTGTGTTGACGAAGAAGGAGTTATCCCTTCTGGTGGGATATCGTCGGTAGTTTTCTCAAGGAGGTAGCCGAGCAATCGTCCGACGTTGACGGTCGAGTTCGGCTCGGGAGCGTCGTCGGCGATCCGCAGGAAGCCTGCGGTGAGCGACTCGATTTCCTGAATCGCTTTTTCTCCTTCCATTTCAAATAGCGGCGCACCTGCTTCGACCCATTGTCCCTCTTTCTTCAGCCAGCTAATAAACCGGCCTTCTTCCATGGACCAGCCGAGTCGTGGGAATCGTATTTCTTCAGCCATGTTATTCCTCGATTAAATCTCGAATTGCATGTTCGACCATTTCGGCCGAAGGAACGACTTGCGATTCAAGAGAAGGGCTATAGGGTGTTGGGCAAAAGGCTCCGCATAGGCGTCGTATAGGAGCATCGAGTTCATCGAAACCTGCGTCGGCGACGCGAGCAGCGATTTCTGCTGCCACACCGCATGCCGCAGGGGCTTCGTCGACGATGAGTAACCTTCCGGTTTTGCGAACTGATTGAAGGATTGTTTCTGTATCGAGTGGTAGTACAGTACGCGGATCGATCAATTCGACCGAGATCCCTTGTTGTTCGAGCTTATCGCAAAGGCTCAAGACGAGGTGTACCATGCGAGCGATAGCGACTACGGTTAAGTTCTTGCCGTCGCGAACGACGCGAGCTTGGCCGAACTCAATTTCATAATCCCCATCGGGGATATCTTCTTTGGACTGCAGAAGTTCGCGATGTTCGAGAAAAACAACCGGATCGTTTCCTCGCAAAGCCCGCTTGAGCAATCCTTTTGCGTCGGAAGCCATGGACGGTACCGCAACTTTCAATCCCGGGACTTGGGCAAGTATCCCATAGTAGCTACCTGAGTGGTGCGTGGCAGCCGAGTGACCGATGCCGATACACCCTCTCAGCACGACCGGCATACGTAAGCGACCACTCGACATGTATTGCATCTTGGCAATTTGGTTGATGATCTCACCGTAGCCATCGAGTACGAAGTCTGCGAACATGAAGTCGACGACTGGGCGAGTGCCGGTCATCGCGGCCCCGCAAGCTAGCCCGACGAAGCCTCGTTCGCAGATGGGTGTGTCGCATAACCTTTCCGGACCATGCAGGGCATACAAGCCTTTGGTAGTGAGGAAGTTCCCCCCTCGTACTCCGATACCTTCCCCCATAACAAAGATATCTGGATTACTCGCCATCTCCTCCGATAAAGCTTCCAAGGTGGCTTGGGAGTACGATACACTGCGTGTCGACGTACCCGATGAAGCTTTAGCAACTGGCTTTGGGTTCGATTCAGACCAGACGTGTATCTGAGCAGTATCGCTCGAGGGTTCTCGACTCTGTTCAGCTTCTTTGCGTGACTGCTGAACCAATTCTTTGACTTCGTGATCAATCGCATCGAATTCGGAAGGATCGATCGAGACGGACTCCGATCGCAAGCGAACCAGGGGGCATTTGTTTTTCCATTGGTCGACTTCTTCTTTCGTGCGGTAGGTGAAGTCTCCCATCCCTTCTGCATGCGGTCGTGTCCTGTAGGTTTTACATTCAAGTAGCGTTGGTCCTTCGCCACGTCTCGCTCGCTCAACGGCTTGGCCCGCCGCGCGGTATACCTCAAGAACATCGTTGCCATCGAGTTCATAGCCGGGGATGCCGTAGGCGGCTCCCCGGGAACCGACACTTGGATTGCCACTCGCGTAAGCAAAGGGGACTTCGGTTGCAAACTGATTGTTTTCGCAAACAAACAGAACAGGTAGCTTCCAGATGCTCGCCATGTTCAAGCCTTCGTGAAACGCGCCGTTATTGACTGCTCCATCGCCGAAGAATGCCACGGCGACCGCTCCGTTGCGCTTGAGCTTGGCGCTATACCCACCTCCGCAAGCTTGTAAAATACAGGGGCCAACAATTCCGCTTGTTCCCATCAAGCCGATTTCGGGGGAGAACAAGTGCATGCTTCCTCCCCGTCCTTTGGAGCATCCAGCTTCGCGTCCAAAGAGCTCGGCGATCAGGGCAAGTGGCGTTAGTCCTTTTGCTAACGCGTGTCCGTGCCCACGATGCGTACTAAAAACGGAATCCTGATTCGTGAGGTGCGCGCAAACACCGCTCGCAATGGCTTCCTGTCCCACGTATGTGTGGCATGCCCCGTGAATAAGTCCGCGTTGATGGCATCGAGCTAACTCTTCTTCGGTCTGTCGGATGACTTGCATCCGATGGTACAAATCCAAGACGATTTGGTCGGTCAGTTTCATGGATCCACTCGTTGGTCTAGCTGGTTGTTTGTTAGTAGTTAGCGAATTGTTGTGATGGGGTCGGGCAGAAGTCGAACTCGTGCTATGGGCGAAAGGTTTGTACGCTACTCCCTTGATGTCCCGGGGTGCCACCACCGTTCATTGCCAAGTTGCCACCATCCAAAGGGATCAGTGCTCCGGTGATCCAAGCCGAAGCGTCGGAGGCTAGGAGTACAGCGAGTCCCATGATATCGGTGGGGCGTCCGAGGCGACCGGCTGGGATACCGCCGAGGAACCGTTTCTCCAAATTTGGGTCTTCGGCAATTCGAGCTTCCAAGCTTGGGTTAAGGACTTGAGCTGGAAGGACAGCGTTGACACGCACACCGCGATGACTCCATTCGGTGCTTAATTCACGCGTCATTTGAACCACAGCACCCATCGCCATGCTGTAGGCGACATGCCCTCGACCTAATGCAGTGGTGCTTGCTAACGAACCGATATTCATAATCGATCCGCGTCCTTGTTTAAGCATCCGCTTACCTGCCTCTTGGCACATACTAAAGCGTCCGATGACCAAGTTGTCCAGCGCGCGTTGCAGATCGGTGATCAAAAGTTCTTCCGGTTTCGAAAGGACACCATCCCCAGCGATATTCCCGAGAAAATCGATTTGCCCGTAAGCTTGATCGACCCATTGAAACAATTCGCTAATCGCTTCCGGGGATGACACGTTGGTGTTGTGACAATCGGCCCGTCTACCTAGGGATCGGATTGTTTCGGCTGTTACTTCTGCTCCTGGTAGATTGCGGTCGACCAAAACCAGGTCGCAGCCGAACTTTGCGAGCGCAATGGCGGTCGCTTGCCCTAGCCCTTGTGCAGCCCCGGAGACAAGAGCAACTTTGCCATGCAAATCGAACATAGGAACATCGAATATGGACATATCAAATTTCGTCATCAACAACTCCACGTAGTCCCAGCCACATCGCATGCAGCGAAGAGCAAGGGAAAGATTTTGTATCGCACTACCATGATAGCTAAGCCGAGATAAAACACACCGCATCCGACCAAGCCGGCGGATTGGTACCATCGCGGTCGCAGGGGCGATGGAAGCAATCGATGGTTGATCCAGAGGATTTGAAAGGAGGTCACTCCGATCGCTAAATTGTTGAAATTAGCTATGAAATCGGTCATCAATTTCGGTGTTTTACTGAAAAGAAAAGCACACAGAAAGGACCACAGCACGTAGCTTGCAAGTATCCCGTAGTATATCCATCGCACCTGATCCGGCTTCCAGCTATCGCGTACCTTGCGATTGGAACTCCAGATCGCGTCGGTCCATCGACGGCTAAAGTCGTCCAAGACCGACATTTGACTGGGCATCATCACCATTAAACCGGTGAGCAAGGCGGTCACCCAGAGCAGTTTCGCAAGTAAAGGCGAGAAGCCGGAATTGCGTAAACCATCGGCCATGACGATCGACTGAGCAACGCTCATCTGGCTTTCTGTGATCGTGGAGTTAGGTGTGAACTGAAGTGAGAGAAGTGCAGGTAACGCCATTCCGACAAAGCAACCCGGTGCCCACACGAAGACTTGATCGGTCACAATGTATTTCCACCAACCTCGCCATCGTTCTAGGGACTCGGATGTAATGGGAAATACTTTGCCAACATGGCTCAAGGTCACGGAGCGTCCACCTACTGCACTGGGAATTGCGCCGACTTGCGAACCCATTCCCCAGCCTTTATCTCGCACAAAATTCGAGTAAGTTGAATTTGCAAGTCCTCCCCCGCCTGCGTATCCAGCGAATGCACCGATGACGATCAAGCTTGATGTTGAAATCATTGGTAGTTCGCCGTGAGCGAACAAATAGGTGAATACATTCTCGATTCTTTCACCGCCATTTCCATCGGCAACAGGGACATTGCCAAACTGTAAAAACCCGCTTCCGATACTCCACCAATGTTCGGTAGCTACGCAAGTAATTCCGAGCAAGAAACAGAACCCGAGCACCATGACAATTTTTGCGGTCATCACCCATTGAAGGATATTGTAGACCTTGCCTCCCATCACCACGGGAAAGGCAACTGCGAATAAAGATACGTATGCCAATGGTACAACAAGTTTCAGATCATCCACCGTCGGTGGTCTATCGAGGATTAGCGATGCTATCATCGCAGCCCCATGGGTGGAGAGTCCGGGTACCAACGCGGAGATGTTTAGCAAGAGCATGAGTCCGACCCAAAAGTGTGGGTTGGGTCTACATCGCATGAATCCCGTAAAAACAGGCTCTCCGCAATACAACGCGTACCTTCCGCATTCCATGTTGTAGAAGACTTGTAAGACAATCGCTACCGTCGCAATCCACATCAGGCTTCCGCCGTACTTTGCAGTGACGGCCGGACCGAGCAACCATTCTCCACCACCGATCTGAATCCCCATCATGACGATACCCGGACCAATAAAACTCGCCCAGTTCCGCCATTGCAGCGGTTTTGGTTCGGGTAACTCTGCGATTCCCCACGGTGGTATGGAATTCTCTGGTGTGGAATCCCGTGCTATGGAATCCAGGGGTGTAGAGTCTGGTTGTGTTGAATTCGGCGTTTGCATGGCGTTGCTCCTGGACTGTAATGGGTCCGACTTGCTGCTGGATAGTCTAGTGAGAATCGCTAATCGTGAAGAACGATCGCTCGTCCAGGTCCACCATGGCAATCGCGAATTTTCAGTGCAGCGAACAGAAAGTAGCTACCTGACTTCGGAATGTTTCCAACGTTGCAGAGATATTCGACTCCGACCATCTGGCGACTACCTAAAGCCCAGTAAGTCATCAAAGAACTTTTTGGATCGAGACCACCTAGGTCGGGTGCATCGGTACCGACACAACGGACACCCTTCGAATGAAGGTAGTCGATTCCTTCAGGCCCAATCGAGGGCCAGCCTTCCGCTTTCCGTGTGAACGCGTCGGTCCAAAGTCCTGTTCCGACGTTTCCTTGCGGATCGGGTTGCATTTTCAAGTAGCGATCGATGACTGAGGTGTGGAGTATGACGACGTCTCCTGGACGGATAGCTCCATGATCTTGCTCGTACTTTTGCAGAAACGCCGGGGTGACTTCGGGAGATGTAGGCCAGCGACCTCGATCGGTCGAACCGATCAACGAACGTACGTCGATCACGCGAGCATTTCCACAGGTCCATTCGATCGGGACGCTTTCGGCAGTCATGGTACTTGTGCCTCGAGGCCCGAATTTTGATTCGTATTCCTTCAACCAACTGCGAACCTCTGGTGCTTCACCAACAGCATCATCGGACGGAGGAAGAGCGAATGAAGGTGGAACTAAGTGGGTTCCGGCCATCGAATCCATCATGTGTCCGTGATGAAACATGTCGAGGTATTCGCTATAGAGAAAATCGATTTTTAGATAGACTTGGCGATGCTGCCCGGTGCGTGCTGCGGGGTTGGTCATCGGAAATCGGGGTGTCATCGTCGGGGATAGATCGATCGCCCGTCGATCGCGGCAAGCTTCGATGAGTTTCTTCGGCAGCTCCCCACCGATGATGGAGAATGCTCGACCTTCACCATACGGGCCACCTTCATGTTTTGGTCCCAAGAAGCAATAAAAGGCACCTGTTGCGGGTAGTTCACCGAGTTGCGTTGCTCCTTCCGTCCATATCATTCCGTAGCGCAATCCAGCGTAGTGAGTCGGTTCGGCTAGATCGGGCATCGGTCCCATGCTGGCGCTATCGGTCCCACAAGCCTTAATGCCACGCGAACCGAGCCACTCCATTGTCTCTGGGTTTGGGTCGGGATATCCGGGTGCGAGTCGATCGACCACATCATTGATAAAACGATTTCCCTCCGGAAAAGGTCGATAGTAGCGGTCGGAGTAATCGCTTCGAAATAGCACAACATCTCCGAATCTCAGAGGTCGATATTCTTGTTCGAATCGTTCCAAGTACTCGGGACCGATCAAAGGGCTGACTCCCTTCGGGGCTTTATCGAGTAAGTCTCTGGCATCTACCAAACAAGCTTCACCGCCAAATTGCCAAGCTTCGATCTTGTCGGTCGTTGCTAATCCTAGCGGTCCGGATTTTTCTCGATTGAGGTCAGGTCTAGCGACACTATGCGGTGGGACATCTAATTGAGTTCCGGTATTTCCATCGACATACACCGCATCGGTGTTGTAAGAGCTTGCAGGGCCGATGCGGGTCTGCGGAATAAGTTGAAATCTGGGGAACGGATGGGTGGGCCAGTTGCATGGATACTCCGATGCGATCATCAACGAGTGATCTACGAATCGAGGTTCTTTACTTTGTGCAGCGACTGGCTGAGTCCAGGTTGCCGAAAGACAACCGATGCAAGCTAGAGAATATAAAGCCGATAATCGTCGAGTAGGATGCATCACGGGGAGAGGTCCTTATGCAGAGTCCTGAGTTATTCAAAAACAATGGTTACATTTTCAATCGGAACGAACGAGTGATGTTGTCATTGGGTTACTGTTGGGATGAAGGTTGACTCGCTAGCCGAGCCAATCCCAATAAAGTTTCTTCTCCGCTGCTTTCCCTAACGTTTCGTTGAAATCGCAAACGGATCAAGTCGAGGAATTTTGGTAATGAAGCTCCGAGCCCGCCGGAAACGACGACGCTCTTCCATGGTTCGTTCGATGACAATCGTTGCGATTGAAGGAAGTAGTTTTCGACCATCGACGTGCAAGCTGCCAAGAACAAATTTCCGACGTTTAGGTTTTCTAGGGTGATGTTTGAAAGTGATCCGGTAGAACCAACCGGGCTTGGGAAAAGCGAGAGCTCTGCCTGCAAGTCCGTATGGGTGACGTGTTCCATCTTCTTAGCGATGGTTTCCCAGACGCGATCCAACGGCTTGCCTTCTTCGTCAGCCAGTTCACTAAGAAGGTTTACCCAAGCGTTCAGGGCTCTACCGGCTGGCAAGTGAGTGATGGTGTTTAACCATTTGCCATGAAAGTAGCATCGGGTTTGATAGGGTCCGGATTGAAATTGATCGGTAAGGATACTGACTTGGGATCCCGTTGAGACGTTGATCGATAACTCGTTCGAAGTGAGTCCGCTACCGTACAAAGCGCACTGTTGGTCTCCATAGGAACCGTGGAAGTCAAATGTTTTTCCTCCTTCTGAGTATCGTCCGACACAATTGGTGTGGTGCATCAGTTCCGGCCACCATAAATCACCGAGCCCGATCCGCTCTAGTGCTACATAGTGCCAGTCGAGTTTGTTAAGGTCGAGCAAGCCGATCGCGTGGGTTGGGTGCATACAGCCGGGTTGCTGTACTAAGTGGCTGATGCAATAGTCAGCGATGGATAAAGGGAGTACGCCATCGGTTAGTTTGCGAGATTCCGACAGCCAATGCAAGAGTGCTGAGGTGGAACCGGGTTGCAATTCGCGGCCTAATACGGAAAAAACGTTCTCCGGCCAATCGAGTCGAATCGTTTCAAGGCACGATCGCCCCTTGGGTGATCGTGCCGACGTTCGTTGGTCTCGCCAAGAAATGTAATTCGACTTCGCGCGCCCCTTTTCGTCGGCCAAAACGACGCCACCCATTTGACCGCAGACCCATACCGAACAGTGGCCGCTGGATTGTTCGCTAAGTTCCAGTAGCACCGAACGAACGGCTTGCACGACGGCATTCGGATCAACTTCGACGTGCCCTGCAGGCAAGTTGCTCAGGGGGTCTGGAAACGGACGTTTGATGCAACGAACCAATACCCCGGAGTCGGGTTCGATCAGCGCGCCCTTGATCGACGTGCTTCCGATATCGAGCGCGATCGTGGAGAGTCCGGGTTTGATCATGTTATTTCCGAATCGAAAACCGTCGGCTAGAGTGGTTCATTGAGGACTGGATTATTCAGGGTGCCTATTCCTTCGATTTCAATGGAAACTGAGTCTCCATCTTGCAGATACACCGGCGGCTTTCTGGCTCCACCTACGCCGTGAGGCGTTCCGGTGAGAATGACGGTGCCTGGTGCGAGCCGTGTCGAACCACTGAGGAATTCGATCAATGTGGGAACATCAAAGATCATGTCATTGGTGTTCCAGTCTTGCATCACATTCCCGTTGAGGACTGTTCGAATCGAGAGATTGTTTGGGTTCGGAATATCATCTGGAGTTACCAAGACTGGTCCGAGAGGACAGAATGTTGCGAAGGTTTTTCCTCGGCACCATTGGCTTCCTCCGAATTTCATTTGCCAGTCACGCGCACTGACGTCGTTAGCGCAGGTGTATCCCAAAACGTAGTCCAACGCGTTTTCGCGTGAGACGTTATAGCATGGTTTGCCAATGATGATTGCCAGTTCGCATTCGTAGTCGACGGCATTGCTCGCGAGTTTGCGGGGTAGATAAATCGGATCTCCGGGGTTTTGCACCGCCGAGCTGTTCTTCATAAACAAGACAGGGAATTCCGGGATGGGTTGCCCACCTTCGGCGGCATGTTTGCGGTAATTCAACCCGATACACATGATGTCGCGGGGGGAGATTGGCGCAAGCACCTTTTGGACATCAGCGCGTTGGTCGGTTTGATTCCAATCCCCAAAGAGATCTCCTTCGATCTTCTTTGCCGAAGCATCGGCGCCGAGGGACGCATAATGGGTTTGACCTTGAGAATCCAAATAACGAAGTATTTTCATAGTGGGTTCAATTCATGAAAGGGGAATGGATGTTGGTCGCATCGCGAACGAGTTGAAGTTTTTCCATCACATCGGAGGGAAGTGGAATTCCGGAGGCGAGGGACGACTCGAGACGATCCCATTCTCGCTCCCCTGGAAGATACACTCGATCGCAGTCGTCGGCTCTGGGCGCCGCGTGGATTTCTTGAATCAATTCATCAAGCCGCTGATCGAAGGCTTCTGGAGTACCGAGAATCGATACATCGATCGCCATAAACGAAGCGCCGTGATTCGATGGCTTGTTCGGCGGATCGAACAGCCAGCTTCCGACTTGCCAAGTATGGTTTCCACCTGGAAGTATCGCAGAGAGAACTTCGCACCAGAGTCCGATTCCGTATCCTTTGTGACCGGCCATTGGTGCTAATGCTGCGTTGGCGGGGTACAACGATCCGTCTGTCGTAGGCTTGCCATCCGGTCCGATTAACCAAGTATCGGGGATAGGTTCTCCACGTTGGCAAGCCGCATAGACTTTTCCGCCGGCTGTCGCAGCGGTTGCCATATCGAGAAGAATGGGTGGATGTCCGAGGCGCGGAATCGCATATGCGATTGGATTGCTGCCTAGTACACTGCTGCGCGAACCAGGAATTGCAACGGAAGGAATATCGTTGCCAGTTGCCATCGCAATGCAGCCTTGCTTTGCACCCTGCCAAACGTAATAACCTATCGCTCCTACATGCGCGGTATGTTTCAAGCCGACCCAAGCGATCCCGGTTTGTTTGGCTTTCTTTACCGCTAACTCCATCGCGACACTACAACCGATCATCCCTAAAGCGGATTGTCCATCGACGACACCCCATGAAGGGCCTTCGCGTTCGATGTTTGGAACCGCGTCTGCTCGATATCCTCCCGCTTGTAATTTTCGGATGTACCCAATCAAGAGTTTGGTGCCATGCGTATGAACCCCCATCGCGTCTGTATATACGAGCGTGTTTGCTACTGTGGTTGCATTTTGGGCATTCATCCCTGTGGTAAGAAGAGCACTTACTACGAAGCTGTGTAGTTGCTCGAAGGGAACGCGGAAGGGTTCGGTCATGACACTACACCGTTGACAACGTGCACCATTTGCTTGTTTGTGATCGCATTGGCTGCATGTTGAGCGGCGGATTCTCGAAGTTTCCGAACTGCTTTAGGGCTTGCTGATGCGATGTGAGAAGCTGCAATGACGTTGGGGTGTGATCGCAATGCGCTATCTGCAGGGATCGGTTCTGGATCGCAGACATCGATGGCGATCGAACTGATTTTCCCATTCTCTAAAGCTTGAATGATCGATGCCGTATCGATCAGATCACCGCGTGCAAGGTTGATGACAATCGCACCTTGTTTCATTTTCGCAATGGTTTCGTGTCGAAGCAATTTCCTCGTTTCAGGAGTTGATGGGCAGTGAAGTGTAAGAATATCGCTTTGTGCCAAAAGCGTATCGAGTGTTGCGGGTTGAGCCCCCATTTCAACGATCGCTTCTGTTGGGACCACTGGGTCGTAAACCAAGATCTTTGGTTTGAACGCTCGCAGTCTCGCGATGACTTCCCTCCCAATTCGACCGAAACCGACGACGCCGACGGTTTGGTCTTTGAGAGTGCGCATGAAGGATAAATCGGTCGCTAAGCCCCACTTGCCATCGCGAATGAGCAAGGTGTTTGGGACAACTTGGCGGGTTGTTGCAAGGATGAACGCAAGCGTATGATCCGCGACTTCGTCGATGCAGTAGTCCGGCACGTTACAAACGGGAATCCCTTTTTCTTTCGCAGCTTGCAAATCGACGTTATCCACACCGATTCCATAGCGAACAATCGCTTTTGAACGCTGCATCGCTCGGATGACTGCTGCATTGACCGGTGCGAACTGCGTAATCACCGCATCGGCTTGCTCGACCAATTGGATCAATTGTTCGGGCGTTTTGCATTGCCCATGAACAATTTCGCAACCTAAAGGTTCTAGGATTGCGCGTTCGATATCGAGGTTCGGAAAAGTATAGTCCGTGATGGCAACTGTCGGCATGGAGAGGTGCTCCAGTTGTAGCTTGCTCGCAGCAAGAGCAGGGGGGGGGAAAGCAAAAGGTGACTCTGTTTATGAGCCGAAGCAAGTGTATCGTAGCACTCTTCGGCGCGCGACTCCACTAGGCTACATCTTTGCGATGCGGACTTCGCCTTTTCCCACCAGTGAATCTAGTGCCGAGCATACGGAGCGTAAACCTTCGTAGAATGGGCCTCTGAGCCGGTTCTACGAATGAGCCCGTTCTACGAATAAGCCCGTTCTACGATGGCTGTGAATTCCACCTGACGGAGCAACTTAGCTTCACGTGGTTTTCTGCTCAAGCAACCGCGCGAGCCGAAAGAAATCGCTCTTGCCATCGATGAAGCGAACTTTGGTGACCAAGGTTATCGGGTCGACGAGCGTTTCGAATGGGACGAAGCTCATGTCGAACTGTCCGCCGACGGAGACCATCACCCCGTTTAGCTTCTCCTCGATCAACGCGCGGTAGGCACCGACTCCAATTTGCGAACCAAGCATGACGTCGAAAGCGGTCGGCACACAGCATCGAGACTCGTAACCCATTTGCAGTCCGTTGATCTTACGGGACTTGCCTGTCTTGGTCTTGTAAGCCTCTGCAAGGTACTTGGCCATCGTCTTACCGATATCCACGCTGGAGATGGCCATGTGTCCGTGATCATCTCTGGTAACGCCTTGGATGTAGGACTGTGGAAGGAACTCTGCGAGCCCTTCGGCGATGACGATGACGCCATAGTTTCGCCCAAGCTTCTCGCGGGCGATCATCATCGAAACCATTTTTTCGATGACGGCATCCATGTTCATGACTTTGCGTGTCTTGGTCGTCGAGTCGGGATTGGTGACGGTTTCACTCGAAGCCAAGTCGCCGACGATGTCTTCGACGCTTAATACCATGCAAGCATCCCCGGCGATCGCAGCGCCGTAAGCCAACCATCCAGCTGATCGGCCCATGGCTTCAGCAATAAAGTACGCTTGGCCTGCCGAAGCGTCTCTGTTGAGGTTTCGAATTTCGTTTGCAAGGACTTCTGCGGAGCTGAAGTACCCGAAAGTAAAGTCGATTCCGCAATAATCGTTATCGATCGTCTTTGGCAAATGGATCACCGGCATACGCTTCTCCACTTGGGGCAACGTATCCTGAAAGAGCTTCATTTTGTTCGCGGTCTTCAGGGTGTCGTCCCCGCCGATACTTACCAAAGCGTCGACACCGAGGGATCGAAGGGCTTGGTAACTGCGTCGCAACGCTGCTGTTTTTTCTGCGTCGTGCAAGTCAGCCGGACTGGTTACAGCTTTCCCTGGATTGCTGCGCGCTGTTCCGATCCGGATCCCGGGCTCGGTTCGCATAAACTCCAACGTCTCAAGCGTAAAGCGGATGTAGTGTTTGCCTTCGACTAGCGGCTTCGATGGATCGAAATCGATCAAATTCGAATAGCCATGCTTGATGCCGATGACTTCAACTCCAGCTTGGAGCAAAGAGAAGGCAGCTGAGGAAATGACGGAATTAGCAGCAGGAGCAGGTCCGCCAGCAAACAAAATCGCAACACGTTGAATGGAAGTCATAAAAAGTATCTAGTGAAAAGTAAGTGTTAACCTGGATCGGTGAAGGGATGTGGCTTTCTCGAACTGAGCTCAAGCACATGTCCGATGAGAACTCAGTCCCCGATTGTCTCGGGAACTTTATGCTCCCAGTCACCGATCTAACCAAAATGATTATCAACAAAAAATGTCGAACCAAACCAAAGCTCACAAAACCTAAGTTTGGCGAGCGATAATGGTTCGAGCCTAGTTGGCCTTGAGCGAAATGTTCTTGAATTGAACTTTCATCGGTGGACCAGCGTGGAGTTGCAAAGCCAAAACTCCTTCCGCAGCGCCCTTGGATGTCTCGGAGTCTTGAACTTCGGACATCAATTGGTCGTTGATGAAGTGCTGTAGTTTGTTTCCCTTGGCAACAATGCGATAGCGGTTCCAGTCTTCCCACTTCACTTGGCTCAGCAGAGCATCGGCATCACCGGTTGAACCAACTCGGCTCTTT
>CAIJIZ010000179.1 GCA_903820735.1 uncultured Pirellula sp. | reverse complement strand
GTAGTGTATCGGCAAGGTGATGAAGAATGGCTGCCGTTTCGCGATCGGCTCTACACGCAGATCGAAGGAGATCAGGGTTCTGAGGGATCGTGGGAAGGTCAGATCCACAACATCTACATCTCCGCATGCAACTTGATCATGCTGCAACTTGATCTTGGCTATTTACCAATTTTTCAACGCTAGATCATCAACGCTAGCTCATCTAGCGGTTCTTGATGAAACAGTTCTTGCTGTAGCAGTGTCGAAAGCATCATCCACTGCATCCATTGACCGATTGCTAGTTCATCGAGGATTGGAAGTTCGATAACAACTCCATGTACTTCGTGGGCGGGTGCGGCTGTAGAAGAGATTTGTCCCAGCGATTGAAGCTGATGAGAGTATTGACTTTTGAGAGCTACCGGAAAGCTTGAGGCACTGCTCGGATCGGTTCCAGGAATCTCCAATGCATCATGGCGGACTTGGTTGACCATCAATTGGCATTGCCATTGAATTGGGGAGTGTATGGTGAGGTTTGATGGGGTAGCATCGCTCGGTGGGACGAGTCGCCAGGGGGGAGAGTTGAGGTTTCTTGGGCTGCCTTGAGTCCACAGGTGCATCAACCATTCCATTCCACCCCGAAGGGTGTTATTCCAGTATCGAAGTTGCCGCGGTGCACCGACGGTTTGAATAAGAGCATTCCAAGCGGTCCAACGTAATATCGGGTTTTCGGAAGCGGGTTTAAGCTCGAACTCCTTTGAAATGAAACTTGCACCTGCCAGCAATTCCATGATGTTGACCCCAAGGATCGCTGCGGGGAGGAGACCGACGATTGAGAATGGGGAGTATAGTTCGGAGAAGCTGGGAGGTAGATCGGAGATGCTATGGCTAGCGGTGTTGTTGTTGGTGGTGGTGGTGGCAGAGCAATAGGTCGAGCAATCGGTCCATAGAGGGTCGGTTGGTAGAGTCAGATCCGATGGTAGAGTCAGATCCGATTCGATCGCGCTCGATGGATATTCCCTACTCGATAGACGATCATTGCTCGCTGGATATTTATGGGTTGTTGGATGTTCGCTGGGAGGGAACTGATTGGATTCGAACCTGTTGTGCGATGAGCGAGTGGCACGCAGACCTCGAAGAACCGAAGCGAAAGCATCTACCGAGTTGTTAGGAGGTGATGTGAGGTCGTTTGAGTAAGATGCGGTGGTTTTGAGTAACGATGGTGTGAGTTGCACAACGCCCCAATCATAATCTTCAAAACGGTTGCAAGGTCTCTGTGGGGCAAAGAGTTCGAGCAATGCTTGATGCGAGTCGTTGTCAAAGGCTTCACCTGCAAAATACATTCGAGGTTTGCTTCCCCGCTCGGCTCGAGTCCGTTCATTCCAATATGGATCGCAGCATGCTTCGGCGATACAGCGAACGATCGATTGGCTTTGAGCGTTTCCGAGGAATACAACTCGGTCGGCGTTCGACTGGTATCGAGCCGCAAGTTCAAAGATGTGTGTAAGGACGCTCTGCGAACGCTGTGTTGTGTATTGAGTTAATGTATCGACAGGTAGATTTGCGATACGCCCGGCAAAGGAACTGTATGAGGTTGTATGACCGTTGGGAAGTGTTTCAAACCATCGATGGCGAATTGCGTCGAGGCGTCCGAGTATCGTCTCGAATAATGGTTTTAGGGGGCCGTGCGAACTGGATTCCTGTAGCAGGATTGATTGAGCAAACTGCTCATCGAATTTCAGAGGTGAGAGTTTGTTTTGCCTAAGTTTCATGAAGTTTCGGCGAGTCTTGGAACGGGTAGCTTTCGATTCGCCGAGAAGTCAAACATGTGGCTTAGGGCGAGTGCCGAGAAATTGTGGATAGCATAGACACAGATACAGGTTCGGGGCAATTGTCGGTTTTCGGCAATTGTCGGTTTTCAGGGGGTAACGAGCAAGCCGTCTCCTGAGGGGATGCTAGCAAGACGGGGGTGGGGGATGAGGAGAAATACGGAAGCTAGGAAAGGTTTGGCAAAATAGGGAGGTTCTTGTCAGATTGGCCGGGAATTCGTGACGAACTTAAGAGGGGATGGGCGATGGAAAATCGAGGTAGAGCAACCTAGACATCGACAGCCAGAAAGCTCTAGCATTCATAGTCCGGCTGAAGTAGATCTCGAAAGGACGACAGGAACGGGGAAGATGGGTTTTTCAACGCAGCTTCAGATACAAAAAGAATGGTGCCGTTACTGGATTCGAACAAAGTATGGATTTCGAGCAAATTCTGCTTTGGTGTTGATCCTAACTTCTGACCGCGTAGATCAGCCTGAGGCAGCCCAGAGGGAATTAGCTCAGACACTTCGGGAAATTCGTTGGAAATTCGCCGTTCCGACGTTCATCCAGTTGCATCTTGAGTTTACGGATAGTGCCCATAGCGTTGGTATTTACCGCGAAGGTGCGACGGAAATGCGCACTGGTCATGGTTCTGATGGAATTGGGGAAACGGTTCGCGGAATACCTCACCTACGAATTGATGGGTTGATTGAATCGACGGAACTGGTGTCGAATGCAGAGGACTTATGCGCATGGATGTGTGCAGCGGATAGTCTGGTGTTTTTCGGGGGACGCGAGTTTGGTGACTCCAACGGCGAAAACCGGATTTTCCGAACTCTCTCGGAAGTGGCTTATGGAATTGGAAGGCCGCTTAATCGCTTGAGTGGCCAAGTCACCAAGGAGTCTTCGCGCCACTGCGGGAATGGCGATGAGGCTGAAAGCAGCGACCCCGCCGTTGATAGCATAGGAATTCACACTGGAGCATTCGCTTGGGAATCGGTTCACCAACCTCGTTTCCCGGATCATCTCGCCGAATCCAGTCGTATCGGGAAGCCGAATAGTATGTCCTATGAAGAAGGTCGATTGCATTTGCAG
>CAIJIZ010000178.1 GCA_903820735.1 uncultured Pirellula sp. | reverse complement strand
GCAGGCGATCAATCATTGGTAACCCGAAGTGTCAACGAGGGAGCTACAGTACCCGCACGATCGCTCATTCACCTCGCCAACAATCATGATCTTCCTCGCAGAAGCATCGCCGCTCTACCGTTCCGTTGCCGCAGGCGATCAATCATTGGTAACCCGAAGTGTCAACGAGGGAGCTACAGTACCCGCACGATCGCTCATTCACCTCGCCAACAATCATGATCTTCCTCGCTGAAGCATCGTCTCGTTACCGTTCCGTTGCCTTAGGCCACCAATCATTGGTAACCCGAAGTGTCAACGAGGGAGCTACAGTACCCGCGCTACCGTCTTCGACTGAGCATGCAACTAGAGGAAATGCCGCGTCTCGAATGCTACTAATCGCAAGTTCAAAGCGCATGAGGCAGGCAGCAACGGAGTTTTGGTTGGTTGCTGATTCAAGATAGAGCGTGTGCTGAAGTGCCTACCTGACTGTTCGGGTTGCCATGCTGACAAGACCAGTCCGTGTCCTGTGGGGGTTCTATGGTGCTTGTACGCATGAAATATCCTGAAGAACCAAAAAAGAAACGGCTGGCGTTTTAGCGCCAGCCGTTTGAAGTTTTTTGGATGTTGGACCTTGGAACTGGTTTCCTGAGATACAGATTCAGGAAACCTTAGTTATCAAAGACCGTGTCGAAGCGGATTGTTTGGGTAGGTGCTTAGCAACCGCAAGCTGGGGCTGCATCGCAGCTTCCCGACGAGCAATCACTGCCGTGTGCACCTGCTGCACAACCGTTGCCGAAGATTCGGCATCCGCCGTGGCAATGAAGACCACGGAGGAGGTTGCGAAGGCGACCGTTGAACAAACCGTTTCCACCGAGGATACCGTTGCCGTTACCGTTACCGGCTCCAACACCTGCACAAGGATCGCAGCTAACGGTGACTGGAACTTCTTCGCAGACAACCTTTGGCACGCATCGGGTGTAGGTGTAAGGAACACAGGTCTTGACGCACTTCGCTACCTTGATGGTATCGCAGTAGGTCACTGGCTTGCAGACGGTGTAAGGAACAACCTTGGTTCGGCATTCCTTGACAATCTTGCAAGTGGTGTAGGTGTAAGGAACGCTCTTTTGTTCGCAAACCCAGTTGCAAACGGTGTAGCAAACGTCCTTGACGCGTTGCTCGCAAACCGTGCGGCAAGTGGTGTAGTTAACCGTCTTTTGACGGCATTCTGGAACCAATCGGCAGGTTGTGTAGGTACATACCTTGCTTCGTGGCTCGCAGACCCAGTTGCAAACGGTGTAGGTGACGTCCTTGGTACGGCACTCTGGAACCATCTTGCAAGTGGTGTAAGTGACGGTCTTTTGACGGCACTCAGGAACCAGTTTGCAGACGTTATAGGTGACCGTCTTTTGGCGGCACTCAGGAACACACTTGGTCACGGTGTATGGAACAACCTTGGTCAAGCATTCCTTTTCGTATCGTACGCAATCAATGGTCTTTTCTTCGCAGGTTGGAACCCAAACCTTCTTGCAAACTGTTTTCGGTGGGCACTGAACGCATTCAACGCGGCACTCACCTGGGCAGTAAACGTTCTTGCAGGTTGCGGGATCGAAGGTCCAAGTACCTGGTTCGCGAACAGTTCGGCGAATGACAGGACCTGCAACTTCTTCTTCAACCGTTTGCCAGCTTCCACCACGGACGGTGACCGTCTTGGTGTAGTTGACAGGCTTGGTAACCGTGTAGTTGACCGTACGTTCACGAGTCTCGGTTACAGGAACCATGACTGTGTAGTTGATCACTTGTTCACGGGTTTCCATGACCTTGTTCATCACGGTGTAGTTGACGATCTTTTCGTGGGTTTCACGAACTGGATTCATCACCGTGTAGTTGATGGTCTTGGTACGGGTCTCGGTAACAGGTCGGCGAACCGTGTAGTTGATTACCTTTTCGTGGGTTTCACGAACTGGCACCATCACGGTGTAGTTAACGACCTTGCTGTGCGTCTCATACACTGGGCGAGAGACGTTATACGTCACTTGCTTGGTACGAGTCTCATACACAGGTCGGCGAACCGTATAGTTACGAACCCCATTGTGGGTTTCACGTACAGGTACATTGACCGTGTAGGAAACTTCACGCTGATGGGTTTCGCGCTCGTAACGGACGCGTTGGACTTGCTTGTCCTCGTAAACGATTTGGTTGACCGTTTTGGTTCCGGTAACCGTCTCTGGCTCGTATACGACTTTCTTAACCGTCTTCATTACGGTGTATGTCGATGGTCCACAAGGATCCACAACATTACATCCGCAATTTTCGTAGCTGATCGCGCCGCCAAAAGCAGCGTGTGCAGCCCCAGCGCTCAATGCGGTCGCAAGACCCATCAATGCTGGCAGAGCAAATTGCTTCTTCATAGTTCCATTCTCCCTAGAACGTTTGCAGTACCACGCAGGACACTAGTATCAATCGAGGCGACGCTCTGCTATTTCGTCACTCCGTTGTTGCGGGATTTTGGTCTCTTTCGCCCCCGAAGCCATCGAGTGACATCACTTTGACGCCAACAAGTTGCTCAGGCAGGGGTCTCGTCCCTGGACGACCTCGGTCGATCTGCCCCCTATCAGTTGCGGCTGATAGAACGCTTCGACAAAGAGCGTGCTTGACGAGACCGGAGCAAACGCCAACGCAGCGTCGCTGTCCGACTCGGGACACTAGGAAACCAATTCCCAACAGGCGATCTAGATCGACTGGTGAAGAAAGATGGAACAGAAAAAATAGGTAGGTCAGGTAATTTGAAACGTTTTCGGTGTTTCAACGCAAAGGCTTTGACGTCAGTAACGATTGCAACGATTGGGTAAAGGATGTAGGCCACCTGACCGAAAGTCGGTTTTCACACTCGCATACACGGACTCGCATCGTGCCACCACTCTCCGGCACGACATTCCAGAAGCTGCCGGGCAATTCAAGAGCCTACCAAAATGAAGATCAAGAGCAGCAGCCCGTAGAACTGCCGGTACCGTGAGAAAGCATGCCCGTGAGAAAGCATGCTCGCAGGAAGCAAACCCGTAAGAAAGCATGCTCGCAGGAAGAGTGATCGCTAGAAAGAATGCTCGTGGGAAAGGATGCTAAGGCCGAAGCAGTGGAACCAACTCCGGAACACTCTCGGTAGAGTGCGCGCCGACTACTTCGTTGGTTTCGACTTTTCCAAGCATGGTGAAGGCATAAGCATCAGTAATGCGAACCGGAAGAATCTCGCCGGTTTGACGCATGTTTCCGTCCCAAACGACGATGCGATCGCAAGGGGTTCTGCCGGTCATCTGTCGCAATTCACCCGTTTGTCCTTTGCGTACCGACCACTTGCTTGGGCCTTCTACCAAGATTGGTACGGTGGTCCCAAGGAATTTAAGGTTATCTTCGAGGGAGATTTGGTTTTGGACTTCAAGCAGATCTAGGTTCCGTCGGTGTTTTGTTTCTTCCGGTATGTCGTCTTCTAGGAGTTCAGCACCCTTCGTCCCGGGGCGGACACTGTACTGGAAGATAAAGCTGTTTTTGAAGCGACAACGTTTGACCATGTCGACGGTTTCTTGGAACTGCTCTTCGGTCTCGCCGCAGAAGCCAACGATGAAGTCGCTAGAAACGGCTGCGCCGGGGAGAATCTCTGAAATGCGATCCATCATCTCGTAGTAGTCCGCAACACTGTACCCACGCTTCATCCGTTTGAGAATTGCATCGCACCCGCTCTGCGCGGGGACGTGCAAGTAAGGCATACATTTCGGAAGATCACGGACGGTTTCAAGCAAACCGCGGGTCATGTCCTTCGGGTAGTTTGTCACGAATTTGATTCGCTCGAGGCCTTCGATTGGATGGAGCATTTCGAGCAAGTCGGCGAGTCGGGTGGTTTTCTCGCCGTCGACCCAGCGGTAGGAGTTTACGGTTTGCCCGAGGAGCGTAATTTCTTTTGCGCCTTGAGCAGCTAGGATTTTTGCTTCTTCGACGATTCTCTCGGGGGATCGCCCTTGTTCTGGTCCCCGGGTCATCGGGACGATGCAATACGTGCAGAATTTATCGCAACCGATTTGAATTCGCAGGTAGGCTTGGAAAGGGGTCGGACGCATTTCCGGATCGCGTAACGGGTCGTACGTTTCGTGAGAACGCTTGATTTCGTCGGCTGATCCGTCACGTCGCGAGAGACTCACGGCGAGCTGATGTCGGTCACCTTGTTTGGCATTTTCGATCAGCTCTGGAATTCGATGCAGTTGACCTGGACCGACGACGAGATCCACGAAGGGAACTCGGTCGAATACCTTTTCTTGGTCCTTCTGAGCCATGCAGCCCATCACCCCAATGACTCGATCTGGGTTGGCGAGTTTCCATTGTTTGAGCCGAAGCAAATTGTTGTAGGCTTTCTCTTCCGCGTGTTCGCGGACGGAGCAAGTGTTGAACAGGATTGCGTCGGCTGACATCGGATCTTTAGTCACGCTGTAGCCTTGTTTTCGCAAGGCGGCGACAACCATTTCGCTGTCGAGAACGTTCATCTGACAACCGACTGTTTCGATGTACAGTTGCTTGGCGATTGGTGGCGATGTGCTATCGGTCATTGCAATGCTTTACTGCTTTGCTTCGTTAGAAGTGATCGTTACGTTGTCGACGTAGAATTCTGCGTCGGTGGAGTTGCCAAAGAGGCCGGGGCTACCTTGGGTGTTCGGAGTTGCGTCTTCGCCTTGGATAGTCCAAGCTTCTGGCTCTGGTTCTCCCTTTTTCCATACTTTTCCACGTAGAACTGCTTTGCCATCGGTGGTTTGTGTCTGAAGTTTGATCACATACCAAGTCTTGGCTTGCCATTCGAAGGGGATTGTAACGGCGAAGCGTTGTTCGAGTAGGGATACCCATGAGCGGAGTTGTAGCCGTTGTGCCCCTTCGAGAGCTAGAGTGTAGCGTTGTGCCACGACTCCCATATCAGGAAGTTTCGTTGTTGCGACTTTATTTTTGGTGTCTAGGGCATAGAACTCACCTTGAACGGTGTATCCTTCGGATTTGGGTAGCCCCAAGAAGCCTTGGCTGCGGGTACCTTTGGGAATGGTACTGATTTTCACGAGCCCGTTTCCGCCTTCGGGGAGTTCGATGGGTTGGTGACGGTAGGCCATCCCGATCCAATGTTGTGGGACTTTTTTGTCTTCGAAGTCGAAGGTCCATGGGAATGGGGGGATGACTCGAGCACGAGCGGTGCTTTTGAGTTCACCGAAGGAAGCTTCGAGTTTTACCCCAGCCCCTGTTGCTGCTTCGCCAGCCGAAAAGATCTGGTCTTCGCTGACGGAACCAGGACCGGCGACGTTGATCGCTGCTTCGGGTACCAAGCGTACATACTGACCGATCGCGTTGTAGCCGCGAACCTGCAATTTGGCTTTCTGGCCAGGTTGTAGCAGCATTTCCACGGGGCACACTTGGATGTGTGCGATTTGCGTATCGGTCACTGCCGGTTCGATAGGAGTTGCTGGGAGTTGAAGGTTTTCAGGGGTTTGTGCACCTGGGATGCCAATGCAGTAGAGGGCTTTGTTGGTGGGCAAATAGAGTTTGCCGTTCGAAATTGCGAACGATCCGAAGATTTCGCTACCGTCGTTCAACCGGGTTTGGCCGACGACTTTCAGTTCCGTTTCGGTAGGTTCCAAGCACCAGATACGGCCGGTGTTTTCAGCTACGTAAAGCTTCCCTTCGGAGACGATCGGGGAGCCGAACATAATTCGGCCGAGCTTCTTTTCGACTTCGATGGCGCCGGTTTTTGCGTTCACTCCGAAAAGAGCTGCACCGTCTTCGATGAAATAAATTCGCTCGCCGATTCGAACTGGGGAAGATCTAGAGACTGTTCTCTTTGGGATCTTCCAAAGCAGTTTGTCTTCGCCGATGTCACCGCTGGTGTTGCCGTCGAATGCGAATGCTGCGCCCAAGACAGTCCGATCGGTTTCATTTTGCTCGCCGTGGCCCATGTAGATAATGCCGTTATCGACCAAGGGGGCGACATTCATTCCACGCGGTGAGGCTTGGTATTTCCAAATCACTTTTCCGGTTCGGGGTTGGACGGCATAGATCGCCCCGTCAGCAGCGGCAAAAACCATCGCTGCTTGGCCGTTCAACACGGAGAAAACCGGGGTGCTGTACGTGGTATCCTCGGGACGAGGGCGAGTGGATAGGGTCCAAATCGCCGCCCCAGTATTTTTATCCATGGCTACGAATCGGTGGGTCGGAACGGCGGTCTCGTCCCATCCAGTGTTCACCCCGCTGATAATAACCATGTCTTCGTAGACGACCGGGAAGTTGGTTCTTCCACCGTAGGTAGAGAGCATGCCGTACTCTTCGAGCATGGAATGTTCCCAAATGGTCTTCCCAGTCTTGCCGTCCAAGCATTGGAATGTGCAACCGAGTCCAAGTACGTAGACGCGGTCGGTTTCCGGGTCGGCAACGACACTTGCCCAGCCGACTCGTTCCGAAGGGGAATCGGACAGGTAAATGTTGTGAATGCTTTCCCAGATCAACTCGCCGGTTTGTGCATTGAGGCAGACGGTTTTCTCTGCTTCCTTATTCGTTTCTGGCTCGTGGCGACAAACGATGTAGGCCCGCCCGTTCATGACGACCGGGGTTGAGCGGGTCGCATATTCTTCCTTGCGCCAGAGAAGATTCTCTCCTTCTACGGAGAAAGTCGTTGGCAATCCGGTTTCGACCGATTGTCCGTTCTGCTGCGGACCACGCCATAGTGGCCAGTCTGTGGCTTTGGCTTTTCCAGCCCCTTCTTGAGCTTGGGCAACCGCGGCTAGAGAGAGCGGCAGAAGCAATGAGAGGCAGGCGAATGGAGTTATCCGTTTCCAGTGGGATTTCATGATTTGATTTCTGGGTGGGAGTAGAGACTCTTGGATTCGCCTCATTGTAGCACAGAGCGACTTGACCAAAAGTCACCGGGCAAAACTGCTTTTTTCCAAAAAATTCCCGTGAATCGTGGAACTGGTCTTTCCCTGAAAGTCACTGTTTGCTACTGACCACCAACAGTGTCTTGAGAGGAGTTTTCGCTCCGACGGTTTAGGGGGGGAATGGATCTGGTCCCCGACAACAAAGAATCTATGCCCCGAATATTCTGCATCGCAAATCAAAAAGGAGGCGTGGGGAAAACCACGACTGCCGTTCATCTTGCCGCAAGCTTTGCGTTGGCTGGCAAGAAGACGTTGCTGGTGGATTTGGATCCTCAGTGCAATGCGACCTCGGGGCTTGGGATCGAGCCGTTGGCAAATCACCCGCTACTTCAGGAACAGCCGCTTCAGGAATTCCTGCAACCTTCTTGCTTCGAGGGTTTAAGTATCCTGCCGGGGTGTCGAAACTTCCAGGATGTCGATGTTTTCG
>CAIJIZ010000177.1 GCA_903820735.1 uncultured Pirellula sp. | reverse complement strand
TGTTGCCACACGTAGGGATGCCGTTGTTGTATGAAGGGAACAAGGTCAAGGGTGTATCGGTAGTCGAGGCGCAAGGGACCAATCATTGGCACGATTGGGTCGATGCGGTATTGGCGGGTAAGAAGACCACCGATGGCTTTGAGCTTGCGGGGCCTTTGACCGAGTGCGTGCAGTTGGGAAATGTCGCTGCGAGGAATCCAGGAAAGAAGCTTCAGTGGGATGCTCAGGGTATGACAATTACCAACATGCCTGAAGCAAATCGATTGTTAACCAAAGAGTATCGCAAGGGATTTGAAGTTCCCGAAGTTCGTTAAAGAGGATGTTTCGTAGTAAAACAGATTAGGCAAAAAGGCGCAGGGGTTTCGAAATCCCTGCGTTTTCTTGCAAGTGAGACTGGATCGCCCAAGACTCTGCAAATCCGCGTGTATACGATTAGAAGTGTGTCGAGTCGGTCGGCTTCGTCGCTTCCTCCCGCTTCGAAACCGGCTGTTGTCCGATAGTGGTTTCGGCACGAGTTCAGTCAAGCGGGAGGAAACCCTCACACGACTGGTAGGTAAACGATGATTCATGAAGTCTCTGGTGACATTTTGTTGACCAAGGCGCATGCGATTGCGCACGGGGTGGCTCCGAACGAACACTTCGATGCAGGTTTAGCACTTGCGTTACGCGAGCGTTGGCCGTCGATGGCCAAGGACTTTCGTCACTATGCGCATCAAACGCATCCGAAGCCCGGCGAGATTTGGATGTGGAGTGGCGTAGGGGATGCCCATATCATCAACTTGCTCACTCAAGAGGGGGAGCATGGACATGGGACACGACCTGGCAAGGCGAGCGTACCGAATGTGCATCATTGTCTGAAGCGGCTGCGACACTTGGTTGAGAAAGAGAAGATCAAGAGTTTAGCGTTACCGAAGCTTGCCACAGGCGTTGGCAGTTTGGAGTGGAGCGAAGTGAAGCCATTGATCGAAGAGTCGCTGGGTGATCTTGGGATTCCAGTTTATGTTTACACCACTTATCATGCGGGGGTAGCGGCGAACGAGCCCGGCGCATAGGACTTGTATGGCTTCAAGCAATTTAACTTCGGCAATTCCACCCGCATCGGGCTCCAGCTGTACCGATGCGGATTGGATGCGTTATGCGATAGAGCTTGCGAAGCAAGGTCAGGGTTATGTCGAGCCCAATCCGATGGTTGGATGTGTTGTGGTTCGAGGTGGGGAGTGTGTTGGGGCCGGGTACCACGAGCGTTTTGGAGGTCCGCATGCCGAGGTGCGAGCTTTTCAGAGTTGTGGTGCGGAGTTATTCGAAGGCTCGACGGTTTATGTAACGTTGGAGCCTTGCAGTCACTATGGCAAGACACCGCCGTGTGTCGAGTTATTGCTCAAGCATCGTCCGAGCCGCGTGGTGGTAGCGATGAGCGATCCTTTCGAACAAGTCTCTGGAGCGGGGATTCGCAGGCTGCGCGAAGCCCGTATCGAAACGGTAGTAGGGGTGCTTGAGGATCAAGCAAGGGAGCTCAATGCGCCGTATCTCAAGCGAATAGGGACAGGGTTGCCATGGGTGATCGCGAAGTGGGCGATGACCCTAGATGGAGCGATGGCCACATTGTCGGGAGATTCCAAATGGATATCGGGAGAGGAGTCGAGAAAGCAGGTGCATCGGTTGCGGGGGAGAGTGGACGCGATTCTTGTCGGAAGTGATACGGTGTTGGCGGATGATCCGATGTTAACGGCAAGGCTTGAGTCTGCAGATGGAGAAGTCATTCGGCGAGCGACCCGCGTGGTGCTTGATCGGCGATTGCGGATACCCCTTGAGAGTGCGCTTGTGCGGACGGCACGAGATGTGCCCGTAAAGGTAGTGACGATTCAACCGCGGGCAATCGATAGCGAGGGGTTCAAGAAGGTAGAGGAGTTAATCAAGTTAGGGGTTGTCGTCGAGGGTTTGGATCGGTCGTTGGAGGGAGACTCCAGGGGTTTTCTTAAGAGTGCTTTAAGGTCGATAGCCAAGCAGGGGGGGACCAACGTGTTGCTTGAGGGGGGTGCGAGGGTATTTGGCGGGTTCTTTGAAGCTGGCTTGGTCGATCAAGTGGAGTGTTATGTAGCGCCAAAGGTGCTTGGAGGATTAGGTCGACGGACGCCGGTGGAGGGTAGTCAGGAGCGGATGTGGATTTCGCAGGCGGTGGGCTTTGCGAAAGGGTCGTGGGAGAGTGTAGGCGGGGATTTGCATTTCAGTGGCATCGTCAATGCGGCGAGCCAGCCTGAAAAAAGTTAGGGCCCTAAGGAATAAGGCAGGGGCCCTAAGGAATACGGCAGGGGCCCTAAGGAATAAGGCAGGGGGCCTGAGGAATAAAGTAGGAGCCCAGGGGAATGACTTTGGAGTCAGGTGCACCGAGACAGGGTGGCTTATGGGGTGGCTTATGGGGTGGCTTATGGGGGGGATTTGGGGCAATTTTCGTTGAGATTCCGCTCGTCGCTTGACGCACACGGGGTCCAAGGGTGTAATAATACCAAGTAGTTTCGGCGACTTGAGGGAAGCGAAGAGAGAGATTTCAACGGTTCCGCAACCGCGAGGCACGATCGGTTTTGTTTCGAGGATAATTACCTCTCAACTTTCATTGAGGATTACGATGCGCGCTAAACTTTTGTTGGCACTGTGCTTGGCAACCATGCCAATGTGCTTGGTCGGCTGCGACTCGGCAGGCGAAAACCAAATTGGTACTGGTTCGAATGAGCCACCACCAGACGTCAAGAAGCGGATTGAAGAACAGAATGCCATGTATCAAAAGATGCAGCAAGAGCAGTCGAAGAATCCGACCCCACAAGATGGTCGTGGTGGCGGCGTGCCAAGTGGTGGCTGATTCGAGTTTACGCGAATCGGCTTACTAGCTGCTCTTGAAGCGGCTCATCAATAGCATTGACATCAATAGCATTGACCGGGGGGAATTTCCTTCCGGTTTTTTTTTGCTCGCATCGAAACCGTGTTGCATTGCGAAGCCGTGTTGCATCGAAACCCAGAGTTGCATAGCAGAATCCAACGATGAGCTGGTTCGCTGCGAACTGGTAAACTGCGAGGATGGTCAGCTGCGAGGATGGTCAGCTGCGAGGATGGTCAGCTGCGAGGATGGTCAGCTGCGAGGATGGTCAGCTGCGAGGATGGAATTTCTCGTGCACACGTTTGAGTTTGCTGTTCTCGACTTGCGTGTAGATTTGAGTTGTTTCGATGCTTGCGTGTCCAAGCATTTCTTGGATCAGGCGCAGGTCGGCTCCTCCTGCGAGCAGGTGGGTAGCAAAGCTATGCCGGAGGGTGTGTGGGCTGGTTTCCGGATCGATTCCGACCCGTTTCGCGTAGCGTTTGATCAGTTCCCAGATCGCTTCGCGGCGCAGGCGTTGGCCGGTGCGAGAGACGATGATCCAAGGTGTTTCTTTGGGGTCTCGGTTAGCCACGAGAGTGGGGCGAGAATGATGGAGGTATTCTTCGATGACTTCGATGGCTCTTTCGCCCAGGGGGACCATCCGTTGTTTGCTACCTTTGCCTTCGGCCAAGCAGTAGCCTTCATCTAGAGAGACGTTTGCCAGGAGCAAGTCGGAGATTTCCGAGACACGGCAGCCTGTGGCGTAGAGGAGTTCGAGGATAGCGCGATCACGTTGCCAGTGGGGATCGTATTTTTGGGGTGCGGTAAGGAATTGTTCGATTACGGAGGCTGGGATGACTTTGGGGATTCTTCGCCAGATTTTCGGAGTGGTGAGCAGCTCGGCGGGGTTCTCGGTGATCCCGGCTTCGAGTTGCAGGAACTTGTAAAACATTCGCAGGGAGACGATATGGCGGGCGATGCTTGTGGCCGCCAAGTCTTGTTCTTTTAGCCAGACCAGATAATTCGTTAAGTCGTCAATCTTTAGCTTGGTTGGCAAGCGGCCTTCGAGCCAGGATTTGAAGTGTTCGAGGTCGCGGCGGTAGGCGGCGACGGTGTTGTTGGCTAAGTGGCATTCGCTGCGCAGGTATTTCAAAAATCGCTCGGCCCATTCGGCCGTGGTGTCGGCAGCTTTGGGTGCGGGTTGGGATTTCTGCGTAAACTGTTTGAGTTTGCTCTTCATAATGGGAATATACCTCAGTCATTGAGCAGGTACACTAAAACAGCGATGGAACGGGGCAGGAAATTCGTTTCGTCGGTTAGAGGTGAAGGACGCGTGGGTAGGACAGAGCGAAAACTTGGACTAATCGCGCACAAGGGAATTCAAAGGAAGACGTCGTGCAAGAAATCATTATCGAAAAGCCCTATGAGTTTATTCCACCGTTGCGTTCCACATGGTTCCCCAAGATGGTGCTCAATGCGGGTGTTGTGCCTTGGTATTTGCGGCGTTACGAGGGGGTTGTCTCCCATCGGCTCGAGGGGATCGATCATTTCCGCGAGTCCCTCAGGCAGGGGCATGGGGTGTTGTTAGCGCCGAATCATTGCCGCTATGCCGATCCGTTGGTGATGTCGCATGTGGCGGTGGCGGCCGACACGTTGATGTATGCGATGGCGAGTTGGCATTTGTTCCATCAGAGTCGATTTCAGCGGTGGGCGATACAGACGATGGGGGCCTTTAGTGTGTATCGCGAAGGGTTAGATCGCCAGTCGCTCGACACAGCGATCGAAACCTTATCGAAACCTGAGCGGCCTTTGGTGGTGTTTCCAGAAGGGTCAGTATTTCGGACGAACGACTTGCTACAACCGTTGCTCGATGGTGTTGCATTTATGGCTAGGACGGCGGCGAAGCGAAGGGTCAAGGATGGTGGGGCAGGGAAGGTGGTGATCCATCCGGTGGCGATCAAGTACTTGTTCCATGGCGACTTGAAGAAGGCGGTCAGTCCTACGTTGGAGTCATTGGAGAAGAGGTTGACATGGGGGTCATCGAAATCGTCGCCGATTCTGCAGCGGATCGGTCGAATTACCCATGCGATGTTAAGTCTTAAAGAAATCGAGTACATCGGTAGTCCTCAAGCAGGGACTTTCGTGCAGCGGCAAGATAAGCTGATCGATCATTTGCTTGATCCACTCGAAAAGGAGTGGTTAGGTAAGGAGGGAGATGGCCCGATCATTCCTCGAGTGAAGGCATTGCGAATGAAGATTGTCCCGGAGCTTACCACGGGTGAATTATCGGAGAGCGAGCGCGATCGGCGTTGGCAGCATTTGTCTCGAATTTATTTGTCGCAGCAGATCGCGTCTTATCCACCGGAATATCTGGAAAACCCGACGACCGACACGAGGATTTTGGAGACTGTGGAGCGGTTAGAAGAGGACTTAACGGATCGGGCGGGAATTCACGGACCGATGGAAGTTGTCATTCGGATCGATGAAGCGATTGAAGTGCCTACGGAGCG
>CAIJIZ010000176.1 GCA_903820735.1 uncultured Pirellula sp. | reverse complement strand
GGGGCTTGGTGACCATTCCACTGATCGAGGGGTCCGTAGTCTGAATCTTTGGGGTCTTGGTAACCGTAGATCGGATATCCATCGAGGGCATAAGCAAGAGGGTTTGAGCGACCGACGATGGGTTCGAGGTGAACGGGAGCGATGTGGTAATGGTAGTCATCGGCGCGCCCGCAGTGACCGCCGTACTGATCGAGTTCACCGGCGAGGAGGGTGTCGGTTTTTCCGTCGTTCTTGATGGGGTTAAAGATAGGGATACCGTTGACTGCTAGAGCGATTGCGCCGCGAAAGAAATTCGTTTTTGCAGACATCGGTTTGGCAGCCGGTTTTGGATTTAGCGGAATACGCCATGCGTTTCGTCCAGTATAAGACTGTGGCAGCGGGACTTGCTGCTGCCAAGCGGTGATACCGATCATCATGGGGTGATCGGGAATACCGTTGGATTCAACATAGTAGTAATCGTTGTCCCATCGAAGACCGAGCGTTTTCTCGAAAGGTTTGAAGTGCTCGTGAATCGAAGGGGCTTCATCGAGCATCGCATCGATCGCGAGGTTGGTCGATACGAATCGCGTCGCAGGGGCTGCGGTTGTATCTGTGAGAGCTCGCGGGACCGTCGTGTTATGGATTCGGATTTCCTCTTGTCGTTTCGCAATCCAGTCTTGATCGAGTTTCGCAAGCTGATCGATGGGGACTTCGCGTACTTTCCCTTGTGTGGTTTCAATCTTAACGTGTGTCTGGTTCGCGGCGAGGAAAGTACCGTGGAAGTGTGATTTGCTGGTTTGGAGCGTCCAAGTATTCTTGCTGGGTTTCGCCGAAGGATCCCCATGACCCCCGTGATCCCCATGAACACCGTGATCCCCATGACCACCTTCGTGTGCGAAAGAAACACCTTGCAAGACGCACAGCGCGGGTAGCGCCAATCCGAACAGCACGCTTGTTCGTAAACGGTAAAACGAGTGGTGCACGGAGATGAAATGCGATGGTGTCATGGGTCTATTGTCCGATAGGAAGAGAGTGGTGAGTGGAGATTACTTTGTTCTAGTAGGTCGGTTGTTTGGTTTTTCGTTTCGTCCTTTTCCTTTCCGTGCTGGCGAAGGAGAAGATGGGTCGAACTCAGGGTTAGGCGTCGGTAATTGAGCGTTGATTTCACGGAGGTAGGATTCAAGTTGCGTCTGCATCGCCATAGTTCGGGCTGGGTCTTTGGCTGCAAGGTTTGTTCGTTCGGATATGTCGTTCTCAAGGTTAAAGAGTTCGGCGTGTTGATCTTCGTAGAAGTAGATAAGCTTCCAGTTGCCATCTCTCACGGACGATTGCGGCCCATCTTCGCTTTGGTAATGTGGGAAGTGAAAGAAGAGTCCACTGCGGCTACGATTGATTTCTCCTTGGCCATCCTTCGGTAGGATGTGGGCGAAGGAGCCACCTTCAATGTTGCGAGGAAGCTGATTTTGAGGGATCTTTGCCCAACTACAGACGGTAGGAAATAGGTCATAGCCGACGATCGGAACATGGGACCATGAGTTTGGCTGAATGTCAGGCCC
>CAIJIZ010000175.1 GCA_903820735.1 uncultured Pirellula sp. | reverse complement strand
TCCCTCCGTCCACGCTCGCCCATTGCAGTTTCGCGCTTTCAAGCAGAAATCATCTTTCCCTATGCGACGCACCAGCGATTCCCAACAACGAAACGCGATGACCACTCGAACTCAAACTCTCGGTTCTCTGGTTGTTTGCTTGATCTTCCTTATCGCCAACTTGAACGGCGACTCGCAAATCTGCCGAGCTCAAGACTTCGAACAAGGCAAAGCGCTCTACGAGAAGACGTGTGCGAGTTGTCACGGTGTGAAGGGGGAAGGAGTCTCCGAACATTACGACAGCCCTCTAACGGGTGACCTTTCGATCCCCGAGTTGGCTAAAGTCATCCAAGAGACGATGCCTGAGGGAGCACCGAACACGCTCAGCAGCGAAGATGCGAATCGACTCGCAATCTTCGTTCACCATGAGTTCTATTCACCCTTTGCTCAACTTCGCAATGCTCCACCTCGAACCGAACTGAGCCACTTGACCACCGACCAATACCGTCGCAGTGTTCTGGACCTGATGAGTCCATTTGTCAGTCGTCCCGCTCCTTGGGCACCTGCCGATGGGCAAGACGCAAGGGGGCTTACGCGCGTCGTCGCGCAAGGAGATTGGGGCAAAGACCGCAAAGAGATCGAGAAGAAAGTTGACGGTAAGCTTGTTTGGGATTGGGGTGATGGGAAACCATTGCCGGAGATCGACCACGAGAAGTGGCAGTTTCGTTGGAGTGGTTCGCTCTACGCTCCGGTAACCGGCGAATATGAATTCACCTTGGACGCGACAATTCGCTCCAACCTCTTTGTCAACGATGAAAGCACACCATTGATCGACGCGAGTGTCGTATCGTTCGAAAAGAGTGCCAAGAGCGCTACGATTTTCTTAGTCGGCGGACATTGCTACCACATCGCCATCGATGCTTCACGGTCGAAGGAACCGAGCGCCAAGCTCAGCATTGAATGGAAACCACCCTTCGGTGTCCGGCAACCGATTCCGATTCGGTATCTATCCCCGACTTGGTCTCCACCTCAAGTGATCGTTTCGACCAGCTTTCCACCGGATGACCGAAGTGTTGGCTATGAGCGTGGAACGAACATTTCGTCCCAGTGGGTAGAAGCGACGATCACCGCAGCGATCGAGGTCGGCAACAAGCTCAATGGCAACCTCAAACGCTGGCTTCCTAAAGAAGGGAACGACCCGGCGAATGTCGATCACGTTAAACAGTGGTGTCATCGGTGGGTGTCGTTGGCTTTGCGTCGAGCGCTTAGCGACCAAGACAAACTGCGGTATGTCGACGCCCATTTTAGCGATGCGGGGTCCATCGAATCGGGGATAAAAAAAGTAAGCCTCGTGACGTTGACGTCTCCGGAATTCCTTTACCCGGGTAGAAGTGGTACCACGGACGAAAACATCGTCGCCAATCTGGCATTGGTCTATTGGGATTCACTTCCTGAAACATGGATGCTCGAACAAGCCGGCAAGGGACAGACGCATACCCCAGAGTCCATTCGAGGATTGGTTGATCACATGCTCAAGGACGTTCGTTTCGAACGCAAACTTTTGCGTTTCTATTACGAATGGCTTGGCATGGATCTCTCTAAAGACCTTAGCAAGGATCAGCAGCGTTATGCGATGTTCGATGATGCGATTCGCAGCGACATGCTGACCAGCTTGGATCTGTTCCTCAGCGAGTTCGCTTCGGCGGACGTCGATCTTAGAGGTTTGTTCACTTCGGATGCGATGTATTTGAGTCCGCGACTAGCTCAAGTCTTCGGCCCGGAATTGCAACCGTTTGAAGGTTTTCAAAAGGTCGCTCGCGATCCGCAGTTGAATGCCGGTTTCCTCTCACACCCATTCGTGCAATCCTATTACGCATACCATCACCAAAGCTCCCCGATTCACCGTGGCGTGTTCTTGGCCAAGCGAGTACTGGGTAGAAATTTGCGTCCACCGGTCGATGCGATCATCCCGATTTCCGAAGACGCTGCGCCGGGGCTGAGCACACGCGAAAGAGTGGCTTTGCAAACCTCAGGTGCGATGTGTCAGAGCTGTCATCGTGTCATCAATCCACTCGGCTTCGCATTTGAAAACTACGACGCAATCGGGCGATTTCGAACCGATGAAAACGGAAAACCGATCGATGCAATGGGAGGCTACATTGACACCAACGGGCAATCGGTTGAGTTTCGTGGCGTTCGCCCACTTGCGGATTACTTGGCCAAATCCCCAGAAGTTCATCGATCGATGACCCGACAGATGTTCCAATTCTTCGTAAAACAGCCTTTACCCGCCTTCGGAATCGAAGAATCAGAAAAGCTGCATGGAAAATTTTCAGAAGGAGAGTTCAAGTGGCGAGAAGTCATGCGAAAAGTCGGAGAACTAATCTCCACACCTTCAACCCCACCTCCAGGAATCGCGATAAACTCCTGACGCGGATCGGTTCGATAGGTACAATACAGGCGGCACGGCCCAATCCTACCGACAACATTTCCCACCTACCAACGCACCTGCCATGAGCCGATTTTTTTCACGTCGTCATTTCGCGCAACAGCTTGGACTTGGTGCCGCTAGCTTGCCGTTCTTGCTGAACTTACAGAGTCTCGTGCAAGCTTCGCCGACAGCTCCGAGGCAACGTTTGGTAATCGTATTCAGCCCCAACGGCGTGATCCCACCTCAGTTTTGGCCAGATGAGGAAGGAAACGAGTTTTCCCTCAAGAGGATCATGGCCCCCCTTGAGCCGTTCAAGAACCGATTGCTGACACTGCATGGAGTGAGCGACAAGATCCGGGGGGATGGCGACAATCACATGCGCGGTATCGGGTGTCTGCTTACCGGTATCGAGCTCTATCCGGGAAACATCCAAGGTGGCTCCGATACACCTGCGGGTTGGGCAAGCGGCATATCCATCGACCAAGAGATCTCGAATTACTTACAAACAAAATCCGAAACACAAACCCGCTTCGGGTCCCTTGAGTTTGGAGTTGGAGTTCCGAGCCGCGCGGATACTTGGACCCGAATGGTCTATTCCGGCCCGAATCGCCCCGTCGCTCCGATCGATGATCCCTATGCCATGTTCAACAAACTTTACGGTCAGCGTGCAGACCAAGCGAGTGTGCGAAGCATCCTCGACGAAGTGCAAGAAGATCTCGAAAAGGTACGATCTAAAGTCAGCAACGAAGATCGTCGTTTGCTCGATGAGCATCAAGCACTTGTTCGAGCCTTCGAGCAACGCATGAGCCATGACATTTCCGATTCCCATGCAGTCCCCGCCTTGGATCCAAAGATCGAAGACAGCAACGATAACATTCCTAAGCTAACCCGCATGCAGATGGACATGATGCTTCATGCCATGCAAGCCGATTTCGCCCGGGTCTTCTCATTCCAATTTACCAATTCCGTAGGCCAAGCCAAAATGCGATGGCTGGGGATCGAAGAAGACCACCATGGGCTTTCTCACGAACCCGATTCGAACGAAGAAGCGGTTGAAAAACTCATCAAGATCAACGTCTGGTATTGCGAACAGATCGCTTACCTAGCGCAAAAGCTAGCGGAAACACCAGAACCAGGTGGCGAAGGATCCATGCTCGACCACACCACCATCTTGTGGACCAACGAGCTAGGTAAAGGCAACTCCCATACCCTTGAGAACATCCCGTTTGTCCTGATCGGAAACGGGCTAGGCTTCCAGATGGGTCGTTCCTTGAAATACAAGAGCGTACCGCACAATCGTTTGCTCCTTTCCTTAGCGCATGGATTTGGCCATACCCTAAGCAGTTTCGGCAACGCAAACTATTGCCAGGACGGCCCGCTAGTGCTTAGTTGATAAGCCACATTGAACGCCCGCAACTCAACCACCACTTGTAGCTCGTACCTATGGCAACGCTAGTCGTTATCCGAGGCCCTGATGCCGGTTCTACCTTTCCATTGAGGTTCGGTTTGCAGCGGATCGGCCGTGACCCGCGTTGCGAGATCCATCTCGATGATACCGAAACATCCCGATCCCATGCCCATATCTTTTGGGATCGCGATGGAATTACGCTCAAGGATCTCAACAGTTCTAACGGCACGCAGGTCAATGGATCGACGATCTCCGAGCATCCTCTTCGAGATGGTGACCGAATTCGGATCGGCAAGAGGGAATTGCAATTCAATGCCGCTGGGGCCGATCCAAAGTCGTCGGATCGCAAGTATTTAGATCGCAGCGTTTCGATCGTCTCCGACGAATCGCTCGGAGCTTCGCAAATCATCAGCCGAGCGGACTTACAAGACCCCGTCGACGAAACCGCAGTTTTCGATCCGTCGATTCTCAAGCGAAGCGCAACGAATAAATCACCTTGGGAGATCATGTACCGCACAAGCCTAGCGGTCAGCCGAACCCTCGACATCGACCAGTTGCTCGAACAGATCATCGACTTGATCTTTCAGTGGGTGCAGTGCGACCACGCCTGCGTGATGCTACAAGACCAACACAACGGGCGACTTCGTCCCGCCTATCGCAAAAATCGGCGCCCGAATTCAAACCACCAAATCACTATTAGCAAGACCATCCTCGATTATGTGTTAAAGCAAGAAGAAGGGGTCCTTACCAGCAACGCCAAAGACGATCGGCGGTGGAGTTCGAGCGCCAGCATTGAAGCGGCGGGGATATGCGAAGCGATCTGCGTACCGATGCGAGGTCGTTACGGGATGGTAGGTGTCCTGTACATCGATACGATTGTCCAAGCCACCCAGAGGTCACAAGATCCCTCACAACGAGTCTTCACCGAAGAGCACTTAAAGATGCTCATTACGATCGGGCATCAAGCTGCCCTGGCAATTGAAGATACGACGTTCTATCAAAGCACCCTTCAAGCCGAACGATTGGCTGCAGTCGGGGAGACCATCGCCATGCTTTCCCATCACGTGAAAAACGTGCTACAGGGACTGCGAGGGGGTGGGTACATGGTCCAAGAAGGGCTCAAACGCGAGGAGCTTCAAGCCATTCGAGACGGGTGGAGCATCTGCGAAAAAACCCATTCCAAGATCGAGTCTCTGGTTCTTGATTTGCTCACGATCAGCAAAGAGCGTCAACCAAATCGCCAAGCGGTAGACTTACGAAAAATCGTCCAAGATGTTCTTTCGATCGCTTCGGTTTCAGCTAACGAACAGCAAGTCACGTTGCTATGGAACCCACCGGATCAACTGCCCGATGCTTGGTGCGATGCAGAAGGCTTGCATCGCGCGATCCTGAACTTAGTGGTTAATGCCATCGATGCCACGGAAGGAAAAACGGAGCGGATCGTTACAATTCGCTTGGAACACCAAGCTGCAAAAGAAGATCGCTGCGACTTTACGATCACCGTCGAGGATAACGGTGCAGGGATCGACGAAGCGGACTTTGACCGGATCTTCTCACTCTTCGAGTCTACCAAAGGAAATCGCGGCACCGGTTTAGGATTGCCCGTAACACAGAAGATCATACGCGAGCATGGAGGCGACTTGCGAGTGCAGAGCGTCCTTGGGAAAGGCACGACGTTTAGCATCCTCTTGCCCTGCCCGCTGACACCGCAAGGGGTATCACCAGCGAGTCCGCTTACCAACCCTTCCTCAGAAGGCTAGTAAGCATCCTGTTCCAACTCGTGCTGTGACCTGCGATCAACGAACGGTATTGGGCTTGCGCCCAATACCGTCAAATCGACAGCCGTAATTCCTTCGGCCCGTCTTCTCCCGCTTGGGCGCGAGCAAGGTGCGTGTTCGCGTAGGGTGTGGTGAAGCGGTCTGCTGATCAACTTCAAAACTATTGTGATATACCAAACACCACGATTGCATTCGAGCGGTGAACCACCGACCGCGAAACCCACCGCTCCGCGCGTGACAACATCACGCACGTTGAACTTAAGCGATTGACGGACCGCAAACGTTGAGTGTTCGCCCACCTTAATCCCCCGGTCGCTTCTCTTCCCGTTGGGATGTGAATGGGAGTTACGAAAAAAGGTGCTCCGCACCAAGCACCACACAATCCGGTTCGCGGTTTTCTTTGCGTCTTTGCTTCTTTGCGTGAGCCATCCGCACCCCTCGCACGGCCACAGAGGGCCATGCTACGGGGACATGCCACGGAAAGGTCTTGCCCCCTTTCCCTCGAAGGTGACAATTTGCCGCTCAAAAACCACGTCTCCGCGTACCAATCCATATCTCGATTTGACGGTATTGGGCTTGCGCCGTGCCGCTTTCAATAACTGCACGGACTGCACTCAATACCATTAGAAACGCGGTCGTTTTCCCTCAGGTTGCTAACCCTTAAAAAGGCTACGATTACCCTTTGTTTGGCTTAATCCCGCAACCGAAAGCTTTGGTGTTCTTCACTTCTGGTTGTTTGCCTTGCAGAAGAGCTTTCACTGCATTTTCGACGTGAGGGGTCGTTGGCCCGTTTTGTTTATCGTCAAAGGCACCTTGGTAGGCTAGCTTGCCATCGGCATCGAGGACAAAGACGTGGGGGGTGACGCGAGCCCCATAGGCGCGAGCAGAGTCACCGGACTTATCATACGCATAAGGGAAATTAAAACCCTTCTCTTCGGCCCGTTGTTTCATCGCTTCGACGTTTTCAGAAGAGTTCACATTGATGGCGATGAATTGCACATCTTTGCCTTCGTACTTCTTCGAGAACTCAATAAAGCGATCTTCGTAAGCGATTGCGACGGGGCAGCGATTGCAGGTGAAAGCGATGACGGTAGCCTTCGTACCTTTGTTTTTCGCGAGTGAATATTCTTTGCCATCAACACCTTCGGCGGTGAAGTTCGGTGCGGAGGCACCGAATTCCAATTCAGCGGCTTGGCTCGATGCGATGGGAGCGAATGTAGCCGAGAAAGAAGCGGTTGCGGCGAGTAGTAGCCCTAAGCAGAATCGTCGATTCATGATCGTATTTCCTTTCGTGGAATTTTGAGTGCAGTCAATTCGAATCGAAAAATGGTTGTTTGGGTATTTTAGTGTCCGGCATGGATTTTTTCCGGCTTGCAAAGGAGTGCTAGTGCTCAGTGAACCTGTGAGCAGTGAACCTGTGAGCAGTGAACCTGTGATCGGTGAACCTGTGATCGTGGTCCTGTGCACGTGCAAGTAATCGAAAGCCGCGTGTTTTGCCGAGCACGAACACGAACACTAGTACGAGTACGAGCACGAGCACGAGCACGAGCACGAGCACGAGCCGTATTGGCAATTAAAATTCCCAATGAGCTCTATTAGCAAGTCGATTGCGAGGTCGAGCGGGTGCATTGTAGCAGAGAAGCAACTGGGGTGAGTAACGGGAGAAAGCGTTCGATTGCTAGCTCTCGAGTTGGCCGTCTAGCCCATAACAAATACTTAGTTAAACTGCTAACTTGGTAACGTTATCAAACACACATCAACTGACTCCCCCTCTCAGGCCTTTTCATGAGCACGCCAGTCGATCGAATTGCAATTCCCCCCATCGAGTGGAATCGCAAGCCACACGGGATCTCCGCCGCTTACTTGCCTTGGTCCTCCCCACACCAAATCGATTTCGACTCCTACGCCCGTGTCCTTGAACACACTTGGAACTGCGGTCTGGTACCGGCTGTGAACATGGACACCGGATTCGCAAACCTACTCTCACCCGACGTACGGATGAACATCCTTCAGTTTGTCACCCGACAAGCCGCCGGACGGGACTTTGTCGCCGGCGCTTTTGTGGAAGACATTCCCGGCGATTTGATCCGAAACTACCAATCGCAAACGCAGCTTATCCGCGAAGCGGGTGGTTTGCCGATCGTATTTCAATCCACAGCCCTCATTGAACGCTCCCCTGATTCCATCGTAGAGGTGTATCGTAAAATCGGCGAATCGGTCGACCAGTTTCTCGGTTTCGAACTCGGTAAGATGTTCGCTCCCTTCGGTGAGATCTACTCCCTGGATACCTTCGAGAAACTGCTTGAAATTCCGTCCCTTCTTGGACTAAAACACTCATCCCTTTCGCGCTTGCAGGAATGGGAGCGACTCGCTGCACGCGATCACATTCGACCTGAATTCCGTGTCTACACCGGAAACGATTTGGCCATCGATATGATCCAATGGGGAAGCGATTACTTGCTCGGTCTCTCCGCATTCCATCCGGAAGCCTTCGCTGTTCGCGATGCGCTGTGGTGCAATGGTGATGCTGGCTATTACGAACTCAACGACGCGCTGCAACTCCTCGGCGGCTTTGCTTTCCGTCCCCCCGTTCCAGCTTACAAACATAATGCCGCAATGTGCTTGGCCATGCGTGGCATCATCTCGATGGACTGCATCCCAGAAAAAGCCGCTGCGCGTCCCGATAGTGACCGAGAATTTCTGGAAACGCTTATCGGCCGAATCGATGGATTGCTCAAGGACACTCAACTATGAGTCGCTTCGAACATGTTCGCCACAAACCACCAACGACTCTGGAACGCGACCGGGAACTGATCCTGGCTCTCGCTCCTATGCGGAGCAACGTCAACCTCAGCCGCATCGTTCGCTTGTGCGGCTGCGCTGGGATCCGCAAGTTGATTCAGTGCGGGGCAGGGAAGGTCGACCGCGAAATCGCACGCGATGCGATCGACTACGTAGAAATCGTGCAACGCAGAAGCCTTGCTCCAGTTCTGAAACAACTCCGTGAGGAAGGCTATACGCTAGCGGGATTGGAACAGACCACCGGTTCGCAATCGCTTTTCGAATACCGGTACCAAAGAAAAACCGCGTTGGTCGTCGGTGCAGAACGCGAAGGACTAGTCCAAGAAGAACTCGACTTGCTGCACGACGTGATCGAAATCCCCGTCTATGGCCAACCATACAGCTACAACGTCGCAACAGCCACAACCATGGCAGTCTATGAGTATTGCCGACAATTCCCGAGCGGTTGATCACCCAAACCGCTCGGTCTGCATTCGGCGTAAGCACCAAACCTCAGGGCGTTATTGGGCAGCCCAATAGTCAACGACGGTAGCTTTTTCCAAATGTGGTTTGAGCAGGTCAACAAAAGCCTTGTGAGCAGGGTGAGGCAGATATTCGTCGCGATCCTTTTCGGTTTTAAAGGTCACAAAGAAACAGTGGGTCAATCCATTGTTCAAACCTTCTGGACTGTTGTTCACACCATACTCAAAGTCGGCAATCTGAGGAATCTTGGACTTCAATTCGCGAAATCCATTGACGACCTTTTGAACATCTTCCTTGGAACTGGACTCTTTAAATTGAAACAAAACGACATGTCGCAGCATGGTACTTTTCTGTGATTGAACAGGTTGTGAAGTTGCAAAAGTCGCGTCCGAGAGACTCAGGGCCAGCAAACCAGCTGTTACCAGCAAACCGGCGGTGGCTGCAAAACCAGTAGCGAGCCAAACCGAGCGAGGAAGGGACGACGGGGAAAATGGGAACATGATGAAGCTACACTTTCAGCGCAACAGGTTTCAGAATGGACTCAAGGATCTGAGATGATCCGACAGAACCAAGCCTACATCTAGGGCTTAGTAAGTGCAAGGTCGAGGGTATTGGAGCCTTCGACAAAATTATGTGCCGCGTTATTACCAACAGCGTTGAAAGGGACGATATCAGCAGGATCGATCAGCCCTTCGATAGCAGTCTTCCCTTTTTGCGATTCGGCCATCTTCGCCATCTCTTCGGAACTTCGAACAAATGGAACTTCTTTCACGGCGATCACTTGGACAATATTCTTCCCGGGTGAGACACCTTTGGCGGAGAACTTGCCATCGACTACATCAGCCCCAACAACGCTTCCTGTTTTTCCATCTGGGGTAAACGTCACCATCCCTTTGGCGATCGGCGCTCCATCGTAACTGACGGATCCCGAAACGCTCGCCGTAGAGTCCCCGCAACCGATAGCTGTGAGTCCCAACAACCCAACAAGCAATGCGGCAACGAAAGAGGAAGGCTTATTCATAAACGGAATCCAAGGGCTTATGACGGACTGAGTGTTTAAACGAACTACGGCAATGAGACAAAACATCAAAAACGAGACTTACTCTTCGTAAGATTCCTTCTCCGCGTTTGCGGCGGTTGCAATCGCTCTCCATACTCCAGTGTTAACACTGTTCGGAACGAACCGTGTACCACCGTCGGCAAAGCAAGTCATCACACCACTGCCATGCAAACTGCGAGCGGCCGCATGCGCCAACTGCCCAGATCGCGTCCACCACGCGCCACCGCCCAAGCTCAAACAAGGAGCTTTGTACCGCGAGTCGCTAACATCCTGAGGACATGGACCGAGGATCCGGTCAGGTGCAGTGGAGTTCGGAGTCAGAGTTGCCGAGAAAAGGGATCCACCCATATTTCCGTAATGAATCTCCCCCATGACGCCACCCCACCAAGTAACGTTGGCCATCAGTCCCTCGGATAGGCACATGGTGTTCGAAAGCCCATCGGTGCAATCGCGAGAGCGAGCATGTAGCGTCTTGACGCTCGCTCCGGTGTCAACACTTTGGTTTGGCATCACGTTAAACAAGCCCATTCCCCAAGGCCCGGATGTTGCATCCGTCGGGCTTCCGTACATGTCACCTGTCCCAACGCAAGCTCGATAACTTCCACGAACAAAGCCGTAAGCATTCGTCGTCATCTCGTTCTCGGGTTGCTTGCCATCGCTAGGGCAAATGAAGATCGGGATCCGAGTATGACGCGAGGCCTTCAAACGAGGATCATCACCGATTGGACCGTTCGGACCAGGATAGGTTGCCGCGTAAGGCATCGCCCCAAGAGTAAAGAATCCGATGTAAACGTTATTCTGTTCGATGTACGGGAGGATTTGAGCGGTCCAAGTGTACGAATCCCAAATGTCATACTTCCTGGCATAAGGGAATTTACGGTAAGCGCTCTCAAAGTTGGTACAACCCAGATACATTTGCCGGATGTTGTTCGCGCACTGGGTTCGCCGCGCAGCCTCACGTGCTGCTTGTACGGCAGGTAACAACAAACCGACCAAAATACCAATGATGGCAATGACCACCAAAAGCTCGACGAGGGTAAAAGCAGATCGCTGTTTTTTCATAGGTTCAGTCCAGAAGACGATGAGTCAAGCTTGCAGTTTTGGCCGGGTGTCTTTCGCTGTTAAGCACTGCATGGCACCCAAGAACCGCGTCGAAGCATGGCATCTTTAGAGTCTCGGTCAGTTCAGTTGTTCCGGAGATCTCTTGGTCAATTAACAAAGAAGTTCCAGGGCAAAATCACCTTTGAATGATACGGCCATGCCAGAATCGTAGCAACACGAGGGGGACGATTCCCCCCCAATTCGCCGAAAACAAAGGTTAAAATTCCGTTGTGGAATCCCAGAAGATTTCACAAACCCACCCGAACCGGGAAAAAACCCTCGACCGACTTCCCACAGCAGTTGGCTTGGAAAGGGCTGATTGCCTAGGGCTGAACCGTGCTTCCCAAGAGTTTCGCGAAAGCGCGAATCCAAGCCGGGTGGGCAGGCCAAGCGGCAGCGGTTACCAAGTTTCCGTCAACATGAGCGCTGTCGAATCGCTCGTTGGGTGCCGAATACGTTCCCCCCCCGGAGGAAACTTCGTACTGAACGGCTGGGTAACAGCAGCATTGCTTGCCAGCGAGTACCCCGGCAGCAGCCAGGATTTGCGGCCCATGGCAGATCGCTGCGATCGGTTTGTTGGCGGTCGAAAAGTGTTTGACCATCTCCAAAACCCGAGCATCGAGTCTCAAGTACTCCGGTGCGCGGCCGCCGGGCAATACAAGTGCATCGTATTGGGTCGGATCAATAGAAGCAAAATCCGCATTGAGGACAAAGCGGTGCCCAGGCTTCTCGCTGTAAGTTTGATGCCCTTCGAAATCATGGATAGCGGTCGCTACGTAATCGCCGGCTACCTTGCCTGGACAAACGCAATGGCAATCATGCCCGATCATCGTGAGCATTTGGTACGGGACCATGATCTCGTAGTCTTCTACAAAGTCACCAACGAGAAACAAAATCTTTTTTACTGCCATGGGAAATATCTTTCTAAATCGAGTTCGAATTCAATTGGAATATCGTGGTGGACTACTTCTGTGTCGCTTGTTGATTCGCCGGCGAACGAGAACCATCTAAGAGCGGCATCGCGCCGACCCATAGTCCGCGAATGACTTTGGTCATGTGAGGGATCTCAAGTCGTTCCCATTCATCGGTAACTTTGTGGTAGTCCGAGTGCAGCGACCCAGCAGAGAAGCTATGGGCAACGACACCTTTTTCCACAAACGACCAGTTATCGCTAGAACGATATAGCATCGCGCTGAACTTGGGATGTTCGAAGATCTCGCAGCCATAAGGCTTGGCCGCCTCGCTCATCAAAACGCCCAAGTCCGATTCCCGCCAACCGGTCATCCAAATTTTCCCATTCGCTCCACCTTCAGGACGCCCGATCATCTCGATGTTGATGTTCGCGGTGATCTTTTCCAATGGCCAAGATGGGGTCGTTACAAATTGGCGAGAGCCGAGCAATCCGGACTCCTCCCCCCAGAAAGTCATGAATAGCACCGAACGCTTGGGCCGTTGCGTCATCGCCCCGATCGCATCGGCGAGTGTCAAAACAGCCGTCACTCCCGTCGCATCGTCATCAGCGCCATTAAAAATACCATCGCCTGGCAATTTGGGATTCGATCCTAAATGGTCTAAGTGTGCGCTGAATAAAACTGCTTGTTGACTGAGTTCTGGATCGGTGCCGCGAAGCAAACCAATCACATTTCTCATCTTTTTCTCTTCCCGCTGCATCGCAGGAACTTTTAGTTGAAGCGTCCCGGAGGTCGAAGTCGCCTCGGAGATCAGCAAAATAGGAAGATCACTTCTGCCCGTTCTCTCAAGCTGAGGCCTCATTCTCGCCAGTTCGGCTTGCTTGTACCATTCACTCTCCGGATCGCATTCGAGCAGAAGTGCCGCAGCACCGGCTTCTTGCAAGCGTGTCGCCAACCGGGTTAACTGAGAAAGTGCACGGCTACCTTTGGCTGACGTCTCGAAACGCCCTCGAACGATACCTGTCAACTGAGGAATCTTTGCATCCGGAGCTTGAAATGCATCGAGCGAAACATCGGTTGCAACTCCTTCAATCTCGACGGCTTGCTCCCCCGCATTGAGCAATCCGTAATGAGCTACCGGGGCTCGGTCACTTTGCTCAGACGGCTTGCCTGAGGCGTTCGCTGGTGGATCCGAACTCGAATTCTTTTCAATTCGCGACGGGCCCGTAAAGACGACCGACTCCGGGACGCGGTACTGAGGTACGAGCGTCTCGTGAAAATAACTGCCGTCTTTACCGCCACCTTCAAGCCCCGCACCGCGAAACCTTGAAGCGACATAAGCCGAGGCGATTTCAAATTCTTTGCTATTCGTCTCGCGGCCACCAAGTTCATCGCTGGCGAGGAACGAAATCGTCGCCGTTACTCGCCCTTCGGTAATCTGCTCATTACCCACGATTTTGCTGGCATCGAGCGGCTTGCCGTCTTCGAGCAGCTTGCCGTTCGCTAAAGGCACCGTATCGGGTTCGGCTAACTGCCCGTGAACTTGGATTGAAAGCCCCGAGAGAATCAACAAACACCAGACGAGCCCCCCCAGCCACCGAATCAATGGATGTGACTCGCGACTACGGTTTTCAAAACGGGGTTTGGGACGATTAAATTGTGGCATCATGGGATTGCTCAAAACGGACCGCAACGGTGATGAAAGACTAAAAGCAATGGAGGCAAAGTGAATCGCGCCAAGGACAACCGCACCCAATCGGGAAAGAGTCAGGATAACGATGGGAGGGTTGCGGGTGGAGGGTAGATTTCTTAACGCGATACTTTACACGATATTTCGTTTACCAGGTATCGCTCGGTCGCATCGCCGGTTCGCTTCAAATGGCCCTGATTTTTGGCCGTGTCTACTGGCCGTGATTTTTGGCCGTGTTATTCCGGCCTTGCTCACTTAATCCGCAACCGACTCGTCGGCTGATTGCACAAAAGCCACTTTCGTACCCTTGGTACGGCTCACCCAGGACGGCCAGTACAGCGGCACATCTGCTTGAATCTCCACCGTTTGCTTGGTCGTAGGGTGTTCGAATTCCAATTGCCGGCAGTGGAGTGCGATCCCCTGTGGGAAACTTTCTTTGGATCCATAGGAGCGATCTCCAAGGATCGGGCAACCGATTGCTGCAAGTTGGCAACGGATCTGATGTTTGCGCCCTGTGATAAGGTTCAAGCTCAATAACGAATGGGAACCGGAGCAGGCTAGGATGCGATAAGTCAACTTCGCAGTTTGCGAACCGGGTTCGCAGGAATCAACCACGCGGGTTCGCGTCTCGTGGGGGCGTCGCATCAAGTGGTGTTCAAGCAAACCGGCGATGGGACTTGGTGCACCTTCGACGATCGCCCAATATTCTTTGGTGACTACATTTTCGCGAAACTGCTCGCTGAGCCTCGCAGCGCACTTGCTCGTCCGCGCAAAAGGAACTGCACCGGTCACAGGACCGTCCAGTCGGCTTACCACACCCAAATAAACATTACCTGGCTTGTGGTACTTTTGCTTCAAATACATCCGAGCCGACTCGAGAAGTGAGCGTTGATCGGGCGACGCTCCTTGGACAATCCAATCCGCGGGCTTGTTGATCACCAACAGATGGTTATCTTCGAAGAGTATTTGCGAGCCGTGCACTTACGAATTCCTTGTCCGCTTTACCTGTCCAAATTTCGTCGATTGAAGTGATCAATGCTTTCGCATTATAGTCATGCGCTCAAGCTATGCGAATGGATTCTGCAAGAGGAATCAACACCATGGTTCACAACAACGAGTCAACACTAGGAGCAGCTCGATGAAAAAATCGATCGACAATCACGCTACTCGCCCCGGATCGATAGCGGAAAGCCATACGCACCTCGATCCGATCCGCTTGCTCGAAGACTTGGTTCGCATCAACAGCGTCAACTCGTTCTATCCCAACGGGCCAGGAGAAGAGGAACTAGCCAAGTACATCGAAGCATACTGGCGGCAGCTCGGTATCGAGTGCCGGCGGCAAAATGTATTACCTGGACGCGACAACATCATCGCATATCTTCCGGGACGAGACTCCTCGAAGCGGCTGCTGCTGGAGGCTCACATGGATACGGTAAGCACCGATGGGATGAGCATTGCAGCTTGGGAACCAACGCAGCGCGACGGCAAGCTCTACGGCAGGGGAAGTTGCGATACGAAAGCGGGATTGGCTTGCATGATGGCCGCCATGGCCCAGCTGCATTCTACCCGCACCCCCCCAATGGTTGATGTGATCATGGCCGCCGTCGTCGATGAAGAACACTCCTGCCAGGGAGTGAAAAAACTCTGCGAGGACTTGAAAGCTGACGCAGCGATTGTCGCCGAACCGACCGAAATGAAGACAGTGATCGCAAGCAAAGGGGTCTTGCGATGGCAGATCCATGCTATCGGCCGTTCGGCTCATAGTTCCAAAGCCCACCTAGGAATCAATGCCATCGAACACATGGCAGAGCTGATTTTGATACTTCGCCGTTTCCACAACACCCTCACTTCTCTAACCCATCCCCTCTTAGGTGCTGCGACAGCAAACATCGGGCTTATCTCAGGGGGAGTCCAAGTGAATTTCGTGCCGGATCGCTGCTCGATTCAAATCGATCGACGACTACTACCCGGCGAACTCGTCGCAGATGTTTTAAGTGAGTACCAAGCCCTTCTCGGCGAAGCGATGGCTAGGATTCCAGGCTCCGAGTTTCTCATGGATCCACCGTTACTGGTCGACCCAAGCTTTCAGACTCCAGGTGAATCACGGATCGCACAAACTTCCGCACAAACCCTCAAACGCCTTGGCTATTGCGACGCCATGCTCGGAGTCCCCTTCGGTAGCGATGCGAGTAAAATTCGGTTGCTAGGAATCGACACCATCATCTTCGGACCGGGTAGTATCGACCAAGCTCATTCCGCAGTAGAGTATGTAGACACTGAGCAAGTCCGCCATGCTTGCGAGTACTATCAACTTTTGATGAAGGAGTTCCTTCCATGAAACGACGTACTTTGCTTTCAGCAGCGAGTTCCACTCTCGCTGTTGCCGCCTGCAACACACAGCAACTCTTCCCATCACAAGTAGCTTGTGCCAACCAAGGGAGCGAAGTTGGCTGGATCGATGCCCATGCGCACGTATGGCCTCGATTGAACAGTGATTTCCCATTATCCGAGGGTTTCACGGCGAAAGATGTTGTCCCCGAATCCTTCACCCCTGAAGAGCTTCTACAGCAGGCCCGCCCATCCTTCGTGCAACGTGTGGTTTTGATCCAAATGAGCTTCTTCGGTTTCGATAACCGATACATGCTCGAGTGCATCAAGCGTTACCCGAAGTATTTCCGAGGGGTCGGGATCGTCGATCACGACGCAAGTGGGCTTCGGGAAACCATGACCAACCTTCGCAAAGAAGGGGTCAGGGGATATCGGCTCTACGCAAACGCTAAAAACGTCTCGCAATGGGGAAGCTCCTCAGGAGTCAACGAGCTGTTCCGGATCTGTACCGAGACGAATCAAGCCGCTTGTTTGCTTTCCGACCCTGATGCACTACCTGGCATCGAAGCCATGATCGCAAAATATCCCGATACAACTGTCGTAATCGATCACTTTTCCAGAATCGGTATGACCGGCAATGTCAATCGAAAAGACCTCGAAGCACTCTTGAAGCTATCCAAGTACAAAAACACGTACGTGAAGACGTCGGCTTTTTATGCATTGGGAGAGAAAAAAGCCCCTTACAAAGATTTACTTCCGATGATTCGAAGTCTGCGCGATAGCTTCGGTGCCAACCGATTGATGTGGGCCTCAGATTGCCCGTACCAAGTTCAGGCACCCCATACTTACGCC
>CAIJIZ010000174.1 GCA_903820735.1 uncultured Pirellula sp. | reverse complement strand
TACGCTAGCGAGAACCTTATCCTTCGGTGCGTAGCTACTTTGTACCAGGCTTGGGAAAGCCACGTGATTGATGAACCAATCCCGGCTGGGTGGATTTCCATCGAGGAATAAGATAGGAGTTCGTGTCGGGGCTGTTGTGGCATCTAGGCTAAAGTACACGCAGTGGGTGGATTGTTCGGGTAGTACTTGCGCGGTCGGCTTCTTTGACTTCGAAGTCTGAGTAGAGGTTTGAATAGAGGTCTGAATAGTTGATGGAATGTTTTCGATAGGCCATCGTTCACCGAGCAGGCGCATTGCAGCGCCGATTTCGGTGGCGATGAGCGTTTGCTTTGCATGAAGGCGAGTTCCGTCCGAGAGTACAATTTCGTCGCGGCTGATTTGGGAGACGGTCGCGTTGCAACGAATCGTGTTTTTGGGCAAGTCAGCGCAGAGTGCTTTTGGAATGGCAGCCATGCCGTCTGCGGGTAAGGCTGCGAATCCGCGCGACATCTCTCGGAAGACGAACTGCATTCGAGCTGAGTCCATATCGAGGGATGTTGCAAGGAAAATGCCACCGAGAAATGGGCGAAAGAATCGTTCGATGATGCGTTCTGAGAAACCAACAGAACGGAGGTGATCGATGGTTGGGACACCAGTCTGCTTGAAGATTTCTTGCAAGGGAGTGGCTAAGACCTTTTCACGGTATGTCCAAAGGGTAAGGAGGTCTTGCCATGTCGCGATAGGTGCGATGAGGGTTTGCCAAGCAGCTTGCAACCGTCGGCTGAAAGCCAATCGCAGGGGATCTTGGACGCAGTACCATTGATTGCCAACGCGAACCTTGGCTCCTGGGTCGAAGGATCGCAACGAGAGCTTTGCATCCTTGAGTTCTTCGCCGGCGATTTCGTAACCCGTCAAGTAGACTTGAAAGCCGTGATCGAGTAGAAACCCGTTGAGTTGATCGGTTTTCAGTTTACCTCCAGGAACCTCATCGGCTTCGAGGACCAACACCGATCGGCCGGCGCGATGCAACGTACGTGCGGCGGTAAGTCCGGCGAGTCCGCCGCCGACGATCAAGACATCGGCGGAAAGGTTATTCGGTGTCGAGTCGGCATTACTCATCGCGTTCGGATACTCTCTGAGTTTGGACTTGCGCGGATACTTCAGGACGGTGTATTGGAGGACGGTGTATTGGAGGACGGTGTATTGGAGGACGGTGTATTGGAGGACGGTGTATTGGAGCGGGGGCTATTGGAGCGGAGATCGATGTGGTTGATCACCGCCGAGGTTAGTGGGTGCTTCGAGCACGCAGGCTAGGGTTTTCTAGATAGGCGAGTAGAAGGGATATATCGGCGGGAGTGATGCCTGAGATTCTCGAAGCTTGATCGAGGTTTAGTGGGCGGATGCGAGAGAATTTTTGTTTCGCTTCGTTGCGCAAGCTGATGATGGTGGTGTAGTCGAAGTCTAGAGGAATTTTTTTGTCCATCATTTTCATTTGCCGTTCGACTTGAACGTGCTGGCGAGCGACGTACCCGGCGTATTTCGTATCGTATTCGACTTGTAGACCGATTTCGGTTGGAAATGCGGCTAGAGATTCGGGGAACATTTCGAGGAGGGACTCCCAAGTCACCTCGTTGCGTTTGAGGTATTTATCACCGGTGACGTCGCCGATACGAAGGCTTGCTACTGCACGTTTTGCTTGGTCGATGCGTTCAAGTTTTTCGCAGAATCGGTCGTATCGTGTTTGGTCAACCAATCCCAATTGATAGCCGATGGGGGTCAGGCGGCGGTCTGCGTTGTCTTGGCGCAGCATCATTCGGTATTCAGCGCGGCTGGTGAACATTCGGTAGGGTTCGTCGACGCCGCATGTAACAAGGTCATCGACGAGGACACCGATATAGGCATCGTCGCGTTGGAGGACCCATTCGGTTTTTCCTTTTTGGCGCAGTGCTGCGTTGGCGCCTGCGACCAAGCCTTGAGCTCCTGCTTCTTCGTACCCAGTGGTGCCGTTGAGTTGTCCGGCAAAATACAGACCGGCGATTTGTTTGGTTTCAAGCCAAGGAGTGAGTTGATCTGGGGGGCAGAAATCGTATTCCACGGCGTAACCATACCGCATGATTCGAGCGTTTTCCAAGCCTGGGATAAGGCGAAACATTTGATCTTGGACATCGCGAGGCAGGGAGGTGGATATTCCGTTGACGTAGATTTCTTGAGTGTGTCTACCTTCGGGTTCGAGGAACAGCTGGTGTCTATCTTTATCGGCGAAGCGAACGACTTTGTCTTCGATCGACGGGCAGTATCGAGGTCCTGAGGATTGGATTTGTCCGGTGTACATCGGAGCGCGGTGAAGGTTCGAGCGAATGAGTTGGTGGACTTGTTCGTTCGTGTAGGTGATCCAGCAGGGGAGTTGCGGTTCGGGGAGGGAGTCGGTTAGGAAGGAGAAGGGTTGAGGGTTGGAGTCACCGGGTTGGATTTCGGTTTTGGAGTAGTCGATGGTACGGCTACTGATGCGAGCTGGTGTTCCGGTTTTGAAGCGTTCGACTCGGAATCCGAGTCGTTCGAAGGCTTGGGAGATCCCTGAGGTTGTTCCTTCGCCTGCTCGCCCCCCTGCCGTTTTGGCTTCTCCGGTGTGCATGATTGCTTGAAGAAACGTGCCGGTGGTCAAGACGACTGCTGGTGCTTCGTATCGGGCGTTTCCCCGGACGAGGACACCTTGGATGCGTGAGTTTCCGTTGATCGTCTCGACGATGAGATCTTCGACTAGTTCTTGTCGAAGGTCGATGTTGGGGTTTTCTTCGATTTGGCGTTTGATGTCGAATTGGTAGGCTTTCTTGTCTGCTTGAGCGCGTGGGGAGTGCATGGCCGCCCCTTTGCGGCTATTGAGCAGACGGAACTGGATACCGGTTCGGTCGATGGTTTGTCCCATCAGGCCCCCTAAGGCATCGATTTCGCGAACGATTTGGCCTTTGGCGACTCCCCCGATCGCGGGGTTGCAGCTCATTTGCCCGACGGTGTCGAGGTTTCCGGTAAGAAGGGCGACTTTGGCGCCCAGGCGTGCGGCAGCCGCAGCGGCTTCGGTGCCGGCATGTCCGGCTCCGACGACGAGAACATCATACGAGTAAGTGTTTGAAATCATCTGAGTAGATCCTCAGGTGGAAGTGGTACTGCGCCGCGTTGAGTGCAGACGTAAGCAGCGATTCGTGCGGCGCGTTGATGGATTTTGGGTAAGTCTTCACCGTGGAGTAGGCCCATGATCAGCGCGGCTGAAAATGAGTCCCCCGCTCCGACGGTATCGATGACTTCGGCGGCATCGATGGGTGATCCGGGTTTCACGTCCCATCGGCCATCATGATAAATCATTGAGCCGTCGGATCCGAGTGTAAGTGCTACGGTATGGAGGTTGTAGCGATCGATTAGAGATTGGCAATTGCTTTGATGGAGTTGGACTTGATCTTGAAGGTCGTTTGAGGGGGATTCTTCGGGGGGTATGTTTAACGATTGCAGTACGATTGGCAGTTCTTCGCGGTTGAGTTTCAAGACGTTCGCGCGTAGTAACCCGGCATTGAGGACTTCGGCGGAATAGAAGTCTTGGCGTAGATTCACGTCGAAAACGCGTAAGCACTGTTTTGGGGTGGAGTCTAGAAGATTCGCAATGGATTGTGCGCTGATCTTTGATCTCTGAGCAAGGGTACCAAAACAGATCGCGTCGGACTTTGACGCGAGGTCGAAGGATTTGTCGGGGAAAGTTAGATAATCCCAAGCGACATCGGTAGCGAAGTGATAGGAAGCAGTTCCGGATCGATCCAAGGTTACTTGGACATTCCCGGTGGGGTGTTTTGGGTCTACGAAGATGTGATTTGCGGGTTGATTCTTTGACACAAGCCATTCGAGGGCTTGTGTTCCCAATGGGTCCTTGCCGACGGCGCTAATGATGTGAGCATGGGCACCGAGGTAAGAAGCGTGGAGGGCAAAATTCGCGGGTGCTCCACCGAACAAAGCGACATCGGGGTAAACATCCCAGAGCACTTCACCTAGACCGATCACGAGTTTGTTAATCATGGTTGTGGATTTGGTGAGAAGTGGATACTCGTTGGCCTGATGATGGAAGCGATCGAGTCGACCAAGTGGTCGATTTCTTGCTCGATATTGTAAGCATGGATGGCAATACGTAGGCTTCCATGTCGGACGCTTAGGATGATGCCCGCGTCGATGAGGGCTTTGCGAAGTAGTTGAGGATTTTGATCTGGGAAATCGAATGAAAGAATTCCGCTAGCGTTGCTTGTTAGTTTTTCAGGAGCTTGGGGGGTAAACCAAGGAAACGAGGCTCCGGCAGTCCTCAGGCGTTCGCGGGCGTAGTTCGTCAGGTGCAGGATGCGTTCGGCAAAGCCGCTAGCGGGATCGTGGCATCCGTGTTCTAGGAGCAAGGACAGGCTTTCCTTGAGGGCGGCGAAACCGACGTGGTTTAGTGAGCCACCTTCGTATCGCGCTGCGGAATCTTTGAGACCTTTTCCTTCCATTCGAAATTCATGACTTGCTTGCAAGGAGTTCCACCCGCAGAGAGCAGGTCCGAGTTTGTTCAAGTGGTTTTTTTGGATGAAGAGGATGCCGGCACCTTCGGGGCCGAGCAGCCATTTATGGCCATCGGCAGCAAGATAATCGACAGGAATATCGGAGACGTTTAGGGGAAAGACACCAAGACCTTGAATCGCGTCGAGGAAGACTTCGGCACCTCGGAGGTGGATTTGCTCGACGAGCGAAGCTAGGTCGATTCGAAAGCCGGTGGCGTACCCGACCCAGCTGATAGCAACGAGTCGGGTTGTTGAGTCGATGGCATCGAGTACTCGGTCGATGCAAATCGAGCCATCGGGATTTGGTTCGACGATGCGAACGTCAACTCCGGCAGTTCGCAGGTTGAGCCATGGAATTTGGTTGCTGGGAAACTCGTTCTTTAAAATGACGACGCTATCGGATGGTTTGAACGGATAAGCCAATGCGATGGTGTGGATTCCGAGGGTTGTGTTCGAAACCAGGGCGATTTCTTCTTTGGAAGCGTGAAGGAGTTCTGCCGCAAACTTTCGCGTTTCATTTGCGGAGGCTGACCAGGAGGGCCAGTGGAAGTCCCCTTCGAGGGACGCTTGTTGTGCGAAGAGGCTTAAGGCGTTGGCGGCCTTTTGAGGAATTGGGCCGACGGCGGCGTGATCGAAGTAGGCCCAGCGTTGGCAGATGGGCATCTGCTGTCGAAACGAATCCCAAGTTTGGGTTGGCTTAGTGGTTTGCGTTGGCCAGGTGGGAGGAGCGGGTGTCGGTGGGATGGCTGGGATTCGGTTCACGTTTGGGGGTCCGTTCGCTGCCAAAGCCAACCAATTTCCGGTTGTTCGCTGTGGATTGTGATGGTGCAGAGGTTCCGGTTATGACAAAGTTTCGTGTGGATGCTTTGTTTTATCGGAGAGTTTTCGGGGAAAACCCCCTGTAGTTGTAAGGGATAGATGACAGTCGGAAAACTTCAACTATACTAGCCGGTCTCAATGGAAGGAATGTTTTTCATTGTTAGGAGTTTGATGGTGGCCTCGTAGAGCAACGAGCCCCGTAGAGCAACGAGGTATTTGATGCCCAGACTGTTGTGTTTATCTGGACTCGTCGTCGCTGGACTGGTACTTTTGCTGTTCCTTGCGGACTTGATCATGTCCTTTACCGGAGGGGGCGGAATCTTTTCGTACCCAAGTCTTTTGATGGACATTGTGTTCATCATTTGTGCAGGGTTGTTGGGCTATTTAGCTTGGGTCTCCCTGAAAGATCTCAAGTAATGCTTCAGTCGGAACATTGTCCCAGTTGGACTGATGTCTGATTAAGAGAGTTCCGAGTCCTTTTGTATTCTTTTGGATGGAATCGCGATGAAGTTTGATGCGGAGAGTTGGATGCTCGAGAGGGGCCGGCTCGGCGGGCTTGATTGCATCGTGATTTCGCCTCGAGCGGGGAGCCCAAAGTCGCTGGTAGTGCTTTGTCATGGGTTTGGAGCACCTGGTAGCGACTTAGTGAATCTTGCTGAAGAATTGGTTCCAATTCTTGCGGGCGAGTCCCCTGCGGAAGCTTCTGCGCCGGCGTTTTTGTTTCCGGAAGGCCTTTTGGATATGTCCGAGGACTTTGGGGTCGAGGGGCCGAGGGCTTGGTGGCGTATCAACATGGCGCGGCTGGCCGAGCTGACTGCGGCGGCGAGTTTCGACGAGATGCGCGATGAGGTTCCCGAGGGGATTGCAGAAGCTTCGGTTGCGTTGCAAAGCTGCATAGCGCATTGTTTGAGTGAGAAGCAGTGGGAGAGCGCGACGGTGGTGCTAGGTGGATTTTCTCAAGGGGCGATGTTGGCCGTGCAGGCTGCGGGCGCTTTCGATTCAAGCAAGCTTCGAGGGTTAATCCTTTGGTCTGGTGCTTTGATTTGCGAATCGGATTGGCATGCGGCCTTGGCCGGACGTCATGGCGGTTTAGATGTGTTTCAAAGTCACGGAACGCAAGACATGATCTTGCCGATATCCACAGGGCGAGCGCTCAGAGGGTTTCTCGAATCCGAGTCGATGAGTGTCGATTACATCGAATTCAACGGACCACACACAATTTCCTACGAGTCCATTGAAGGTGCTGCGAGGCTGATCGATCGAGTTTTGCAAACTTCAGTAGAGTAATTGCAAGCCGGACGACTCGTTTTACGTTTCTCTTGCTTCGGTGTGTAGCGCTAGTTTTTGGGTTGTGCGTAACGATTAACCTCGAAGGTTTTGTGCAACTTCGGGGGCGAAGTAGGTCAAGATTGCATCAGCCCCAGCGCGTCGAAACGCGATCATGCTTTCCATGATGACAGCTTTTGCATCGAGGGCATTGGCTTGGGATGCGAATTTGAGCATCGCATATTCGCCGGAGACTTGGTAGACGGCGATAGGGATGGAGAAGTTGTCCTTTAGTTTTCCGACTATATCGAGATAGGGCATTCCCGGTTTTACCATGACCATATCTGCACCTTCTTCGATGTCGAGAGCGACTTCGCGGAGGGCTTCCTCTGAGTTCGCTGGGTTCATCTGGTAGGTTTTTTTCGAAGCGCCGCCGAGATTTTTTGCGGAGCCGACTGCATCTCGGAAGGGGCCGTAGAAAGCGGAAGCGTATTTCGCTGCGTAGCTCAGGACGATGACGTGTTGGAATCCGTTTTCATCGAGGGCTTTGCGGATGGCGCCGATGCGGCCGTCCATCATGTCGGAAGGAGCGATTACCGAGGCCCCGGCTTGGGCTTGGACGACCGCTTGACGAGCGAGTACTTCGACCGTCTGATCGTTGACGATGTAGTCATCGACCAAGAGTCCGTCGTGTCCGTGAGTCGTGTAGGGATCTAGAGCAACATCGCAGACGATGCCGAGTTTCTCACCGCATGCTTGGCGAATGGCTCGCGTTGCGGTGCAAATCAAGTTTTCCTCGCAGAGGGCTTCTTTGCCACAATCGGATTTCTTCGATTGTGGAGTGACGGGGAAGATTGCGACCGCACCGATACCAAGTTCGCAAGCTTTCTCCGAGGCTTGAACGGCCAGGTCGATCGACATGCGATCTACACCGGGCATGGAAGCGATGGGTTGGGATTGGTTGGTTCCTTCGATCACAAAAATCGGCCAGATCAAATTCGCTGGGCTTAAGCTTGTTTCTTGGACCATCTGACGGACCCAGTCCCAGCGACGGAGCCGTCGCAAGCGTGTGGTGGGAAAGGAACCGAAATGAGAAAGGGGGGATGGCATGGTGGAGACGCTAGGGAGCGTGAAGGAATGGAAAACTGTGGCAATTTGTGCAGCGAGGTTCGTTTCATTCGAGCGTTGCAGCATAGCAGAATTCTAGCGATCAGGCTAAAATTCAACGAGGTATCCTTTCCAAGTTTTGCTCTCCGAGGACATTTCCCATGCGTCGATTGGCACTTTCTAAACTGTTCTTAACTCGCTCGTTCTTCTCCGGTGTTCTATCGGCTGGGTTAGCGTTCGGTATTTGTGGCGGTACTTGCATTGACCAAAGCCTTCGAGCCCAAGATGCGAAGGATGCTGGAGCAAAGGTTGTAAGGCACGAGCATCCCGATGGATTACCTGTTCCAAGTGGGGATGGATGGCAGTCGTTGTTCAATGGAAAAGACCTTTCAGGCTGGCAGCAAAAGAATGGTTGGGCAGTGTACCGAATCGATGGCGAGAGCATTCACGGTACGACTTCCAAGTTCAGTCCAAACTCGTTTCTTTGTACGACCAAGGACTATTCGGATTTCGAGCTGAGGTTTGAAGTGAAGGTTCACAATGATCTGAACTCTGGAGTTCAGATTCGCTCGAAGAGTGTTCCGGAGAAGGACAATGGTCGTGTCCACGGTCCTCAGGTCGAGATTGAAGCAGGTCCAGGTGAGGCTGGTTATGTTTACGGAGAGGCTACGGGCAGGAACTGGATTTCCCCGACTCAGCCTGTGCATTCGAATTTCAAGAACAACGAATGGAATCAGTACCACATTCGAGCCAAGGGCAAGCAGATACAAACGTGGATTAATGGGAAGTTGATCGAGGATATCACCGATGAGCTTTCGCATGAGAATGGATTCATTGGACTGCAAGTACACGGTATTGGGGCTGATCAAGGTCCTTTTGACGTGCGGTGGCGAAACATCGAGATCCGCGAATTGAAGAAGTAGGAATACGTTTTAGTATCCTATTGGGCTACTTTCAAACTACTTGTCAGACTACCGGAGAAGTGCAGGCTGCTTCTCCTGTCCCAACTCACTAACCAATTGAAGTCGCATGAGCTATCCAAGATTGAATCACGAAAACAAAGTATCTGCATCGATGAGCAGAAGAGCTTTCGCAGCCGGTCTAACCCTGCTCGGGTTAATAGGTTGTGCGGCGGGATGTCGTGAACCGAATCCTCTTGCAAGCATGCATGAGCCGAATTATTTGTTTGCTCATTCGATGGAGATCAGCCAAGAGACCGAGATGGCTCAACCGCTATCGGACACGAAAGCGCTTCTCGCTGAGTGGTTCGGGACGGTCGATGCCCCGATGCTTCCTGCGGCACTTAAAGAGGGAGATTATTCCGATTTGATTTCGGAAGAGAATCTGCAATTAGCGGCCGGGAGTGCGGGTAAGCCGGGGTTGTATGTGGTGCAGCAGTGTGCATCGTGCCACGGGCTCAGTGGGCAGGGACGCGGGCCGGTGGCAGCCAGCCAGGACCCGTATCCACGTGATTTTCGCGCTGGGATTTTCAAATTCAAGTCGACTTCGAGAGGTGCGAAACCCTTGAAGGAAGATTTGGCAAGGGTGCTTCGAGAGGGGTTGTCTGGAAGCCAGATGCCAATTTTCGACAAGCTTTCCGATCAAGAGATCGGGGCTTTGGTCGATTACGTGGTCTTCTTGAGCATTCGCGGTGAATTTGAACGGAAGCTTTTGCAAACAGCGGCGATTGATGCACCTGGAGAGCGTTTGTATGACGTTTCGGGTGACGCCAAGGTTCGAGAGGAACAGCAATCCGCCGCAGCGGAATTGTTGACCCAAATTGCGGATCGTTGGGTTGGTGCTGAAGACGCCAAGGATGATTTTCCATTGCCAGATTTTCCTTTGGTTGGATCTCAGACCGACGAGAACAAAGACCAGTTGCTCGCATCGATTGCCAAGGGGAAGGAGCTCTTCGCACAAGAATCGGCAGCTTGTTCGAAGTGCCATGGGGTGCAAGCCGACGGCAAGGGAGGTCAGTTGCCCGACTATGATGACTGGACGAAGGAGTGGACAACCAAGATTGGATTGCAGCCGACAGATACTGATGCGTTGATTCCGCTTATGGCTCGAGGTGGTATGAAGCCGCAGACGCTCAAGCCAAGAAACATTGTCGAAGGGCATTTGCGAGGTGGACGCAATCCGATCGATATCTATCGAAGGATTCGTTATGGGATTGCTGGTAGCCCGATGCCGGCAGCTTCGATCGCTCAATCGAGCGATGAGCCGGGGCTTCAGGAAGATGATTTATGGCATTTGGTCAACTATGTGTTGTCGATTGCTCAAGTTCCACCGAAACCTGTATCGAGTAGCCAAGATTCACCGACGGTGAGCTCTTTATAAACAGTACCTTTGATGGTAGGGTTCCCACATGGTGTTCGACTCGCGATTAAAGCTTGATGCAGCCAAGAGGGGAGACTTGCAATCGAAGGGAGAATTGCTTGATCGATTCCGACCGTATTTGAATGTCATTGCGCAGAGATTGCTTGACGAACGTTTGCAGGGTCGGATGGACTTTGGCGATGTTGTGCAAGCGACTTACTTAGAAGCATCGCGAGACTTTCATCAATTTCGCGGTGAGTCGATCGAATCTTTTTTAGCTTGGTTGCGGAACATCCTGCGCAATAACATCGCGACGGCACACCAAGAGCATCTTGCGACTCAAAAGAGGTCTGCGAAACGCGAGGTGAATATCCGTAAAGGTGCGGCGAGCGGAGCGAGTTCGATGGAAATGGAGTATTTGGTTCCATCCGATGCTTCAACTCCTAGCCAGCGACTGATGAGAAGTGAGGCTGCGGCTATTTTGGCGGCATGCCTCGAGCAATTACCCGAAACGCAGCGAGATGCGATCCGGATGAGGTACTTGGAAGGAATGTCGCTGAAAGAGATTTCTGACCGGATGAAAAAGTCTGAGATGGCGGTAGCGGGATTGCTGAAACGTGGCCTTCAAGGATTGCGAGTCGAAATGCAAGCTTTCCGTTCCGGAATGAGTTCGTTTGCTTGAGCCAGTCCCGCATCTAGAATCCACAAACAGGGAAAATGCATGAACGATCGTAGTGAAGGCGGGGCTGATGGCTTGAGGGTAGCTTGGGTATTGGCTAAACGGGAGTGGATCCGTTTCTTCAGGCAGCCATTTCGGGTGATCGCGGCGCTTGGTCAGCCAATTTTGTTTTGGTTGCTATTCGGTACGGGGTTTCATCAAGCGTTTCGGGGAGGTGGGGCAGGCGAGAGTTTTATGGGGTATTACGTGGCGGGTACCGTTGCGCTAATCTTGCTCTTTACTTCTATCTTTTCGACAATTTCGATCATTGAGGATCGTCGTGAAGGATTCTTGCAAGGGGTGTTAGTCGCTCCAGCTCCACGTTGGGCGATCGCGATCGGGAAGGGCATCGGTGGGGCTGCGATTGCGTTGGCACAAGCGTTGATATTTGTGCTTTTGGCGTTGGCGGTAGGGATGTTACCCTTCGGGTGGCATCTGTTAGGGTTGCTTGGGTTCCTTGCGATTGCCGCTTTAGGTATCACAGCCATGGGGGTATGTTTCGCTTGGCCGATGGATAGCACACAAGGCTATCATGCGGCGATGAATATGGTGATGCTGCCGATGTGGATGCTTAGCGGCGCGTTTTTTCCGATCCCGGCTTCGACTTCTCAAATGCCTATCGGACAACGGGTCATACAAGGCTTGATGCAATGGAATCCGATGAGCTATATGGTTGCAGGAATTCGGCATCTGAGTGCGGTAAGTGAATCGGGGGGAGCGCAGGTTGGAGCGGTTGGGCATTGGGTACCAAGTGTTGGAGCATGCTGGTTTTGGACATGCGTATTCGCTCTCTTCACACTGATTGTTTCGACTTGGTTGGTCAATAAAAGGCAGCGGGGTGAATATGCTTAATGTAAATCAAAGGGGCTTTCGGTTTCTTGGAATCGCCTTGGGGTTAGTCCTTGGGACAATTGCCGCATTGGCAACGCATTCGATTCGTAAGTCTTTATGGAAGCAACCGGTCGAGGAGAATCAGTCCGAGGAATCGATGGGGATTTTGTTGCACGGACCTGGGGGGCACGGATCAGGTGAGCAAAGCGGGGGGGCTGTAGCGCGAAACGAGGAAGATGCGCAGGGGGAAGGATCCGAGGTGATCCAGGAGAGAGATCCCGGTAATCGTCGGCAGTTAGCGCAGCTTAGAGATGCGGCAAAGCAAGAGCCGAATTGGACGCGAGCTTTTGAATTGATGGAGCGAAGCGGTGCTATGGTGCGATCCGAGGAGCTCAAGGGTCAGCCGTATGTTGTCTGTTTCTTTTTCTCTACCTGTCCTGGTACTTGCAAGAGACAGAGTAGTGAGATGCGGTTGCTTCAAGGTAAATTCAAAGGACAGCCGATTCGTTTGGTGAGTATCTCGGTGGATCCGGAGGTGGATACGCCGGAAGTTTTAGCAAAGTATGCAGATAGCTTTAATGCGGATCCCAAGCAGTGGTTGTTTTTGACAGGAAAGCTCGATGATATCATCCGAGTTGGAACCGAAATGTTCTTCTTGCCAGGGGTTGAACGCAGGGGGCATCCAGACCGTTTTTGTTTGGTCGATGCGCAGGGCGATTTAGTTGGGTCTTATGTTTGGCAAGACGAAGAAGAGCGTGAATTGTTGGTCAAGCACATAGAAGAGCTTTTAGCGGTGGGGCGCAAGACCGGGGGTGAGGGTGAGACCTCAAGCAATCCATAGTTTAAGCCATCCGTTGCTGAAGCGACTCAAGAGATTGCATCGCGTAGCGAAGGAGCAGAATTGCTTTCTCGTGGAGGGAACGCATGCGATAAGCGAAGCGATTGCATGTGGTTGGTCGGTTGAAACAATTTGTTGCACCGAAGCTTGGTTTGGCCGGCATTACCGAATGCTTTCGGAGAATGTTGGCGCTTGTTACATGGTTCCGGAGTCATGGTTAGCACAGGCGGTGACGACTGAGCATCCCGATGGTGTAGCGGGGATTGTCGGCGTGGATGCTTCGGCGATTGGGGATTTCAGTTTTGATTCGGCTGCGTTTTTGGGGGTTGCTACCGACGCGGTCCAAGACCCGGGGAATGTCGGGACGTTGTTGCGTTCGATTGTGGCGGTAGGGGGAGACGGATTGTTCTTGAGTGGGGATTCCGTTCATCCCATGCAGCCAAAACTACTGCGCAGTACAGCAGGTCAGTGGTTTCGACGGCCGCCGAGGCGTGTTGATTTATCGCGAATGATCGATTCGGCGAAGGGGGCAAAAGTCCAAGTTTTGGTGGCAAGCATGGAAGGTGAATCGTATTGGAAGGCTGACTTGACCAAGCCTACGTTACTGGTGGTCGGCAATGAGGGGGGTGGTGTTCGCAGAGAGTTCATTGCGAAAGCCGATAGGGCGATTTCCATTCCGATGGTTCGGGGGGTAGAGTCATTGAATGTAGCGATGGCCGGTACATTGATACTTTACGAAGCGTACCGACAGCGGTCCCTAAATGTGGTCCGTTAATGCGTTGTGGCATTTCTGGGGCGGTAGCCTGAGACAAATCAACAAGCCCTGTGGTCAGGGGGGCGGGATACGGTGATTTCCAAAGACGGGGTCGGAGCCCCATCTTACGCAGAGACCTAATGCCGGAGGTGCAACCGGCAGCGATTTGAGCAACTTGCTTACCTTTACCAGTTGGCAAGTTCTCGGTGCGAATTTACTTCGAGCTAAGCTCGAATTTCATATCCTTGGAGCCTTCTTCCGAGACGCTGGCGGTGAGTCCTGAGGTGACCATACTTGCGTATTTGCCAGGAAGTTCGTTGCGAAGGTTGAGAGTTACCGGTTCATCTGGGTTGGTGCTCGATGCGGTGCCTTGAACCGATTTCGAAATCTCAACTTTATAGCTTCCTGGTACCGCTCCGGTTTTCTCTGGGAAGGCACGCATTGCGAATTTGCCTTCCGCGTTGGTGTTACCAGTCGAGTGGTAGATGTGTGACTCGGAGATGAAGGTAAGGGTGGCGTCGGCCACTGGATTCCCATCGAGTGTTACGACACCTTCGGCTGGAACGGTTTTTGGAAGGCTTCTGCCACCGCACCCTGAGGTTGTTGTGATGGCTAGGAGTGGAAGGCAGAGGATCAGTGTGGAAAGGAGTCGGTTCTTCATGGTTTGCATTGATGAGGTTGGTGGTGTGTTAGGTTTCGTGTTTGTTATCGTTTCGCGATGCGTTGATTTTTTTTAGCATCGACGAAGGAAAACGGGGCACATGATGACCATGCGCCCCGTTGGATTGAACATTTCTATTGCGTTCTGAAATTACTCGAATTCGACAGGAGTTTCTCCACCGTTCTTCGAGCCAAGTGCACCCCAAACGCCGTATGGGCTTCCGCTACTGTTGAGCGTAGGAGCAACGGAAGCTAGGTTTCCGGAGTCGATATTGTCGTTGAGGAAGCGAATCGATCCGTCTCCGAAAGCGACTTGAACACCGCCGGTGTGTTCGCTTGTCGGGGTCCAGATTCCAGCGAACCAGTGAGGAGATACGGAACCGGTTCCGATCATGCACACTGCGTTGTTCGGTGGGAGGATGGTGGAGACAGCGTTGAAGTAGGCGTTGCCGGCCCAAGCGCGATAGCCAGGAAGCGTATCCCCGGTGAAGATAAGGGCTGGATTGATGTAGGATTGGCCGTTAATCAATTGAGCTTTGCAGCTCAGTGGAGCATAGGTTGCTGGGTCAGCGGCGATCAATACAACGGAGCCTTTCGAGTTGACGATACGAGGGCGTTGACGTTCGGCGAGCATAATGGTGTTGCTCAATCCGTCACGTACGGTTCCAAGTGGGTGATACGAAGCGCGACCGAACATACCGCGGTTGTAGATTGGCAGTTTTCGCAGGGCGAGAGCTAGGTTGTTTCGTTCTTCTACACCAGGGGGAGTAAGTTGCGATTGTGCAAGGTTATCTCCAACGCAGAATGCGTAGCTGGTAAGGCCGCGATTTCGGTTTGCATCCACTGGTTCTGCATCGCCAGAGTCGCTTGGGCACTCCAACCACGCAACGCGACGGCGATATGCTGCATTGCCGTTCCAGGGCTCAAGTCCGAATCCGCCGTTGAGGCTATTAATTTGGTCGAATAGCGATTGGCCTTCGACGTAGGGGAGAATTGCCCACCAACCGCTCATGCAGAAACGTTGTTGCGTTTGCACTACGTTGCCGTTACCGGCTTGCATGGAGGGGAGTTTTTTGAAGGCGGACTCGTAGTTCAGCACCCCGAGGGCTTGCTGACGCATATTGTTGCCGCATTGCATGCGGCGAGCCGCTTCGCGCGCGGCTTGAACCGCAGGCAAAAGCAATCCAACTAAAATTCCGATGATGGCGATGACCACCAATAGTTCGACAAGCGTGAAACCACGCGATAACTTCTTATGCATGAATTTGCTCCAGTGGGCGCGTGAAAAGGGAAAAGAACATGCCTTTAGATAACAATATTAAGATTTTGCGTCAACCGGACTAGGTCTTTAAATTACAAAACGACCATCCGGAACGTTAGGAAAAGGTAATTTTTTCTGGATACGCGGGGGCTGGTTAGACAGATACAACCCCGTCCGTAGAGAAGAACGAGGGGGGGGGAGCCCCACTTTTGGTTACAAAGCGGGTATCTTCAGACGCGGTCTTGGCGTCGAGAGAAGGTGCGTTTCTTGGCGCACTCGTCGCAGGTTCCTTGGATGATAAACCTGTGATCTCGCACACGGAATCGGTGGGACCTGGCTACTTGGTCGCGGATACGGATGATCTCATCGCTTGTAAATTCGATAAGTTTCCTGCATTTCGTGCAGTAGAGGTGATCGTGCTCGGGGTAACCGTAGTTCAGCTCGTACATGCTGCGGCCTTCGAGTTCGAAGCGGTGCAGCAATCCGGCGTCTACAAATTCTTTAAGAGTTCGGTAGACAGTTGGTCGCGAAACGTAGTTCGGAGAGCCTTTGGGAGGAAGCTGGTCGATCAACAAATCTGCGTCGAAATGCTCGTGGCGATTGAAGACTTGTTCGAGCAGGAATTTTTTCTGGGAAGTGTTTCGCAGTCCCTTTGACTGCAGGAATTCCTCGTAGCGTGCTAAGGGTGTCATCGACACTTGAACCGCTTCAAGTGGCTCGTGCTGAGCCAGTTTCGGATTGTCGGCGGTTTGGTCGGGCTCGTTCATTCTCAAAGCAATTTCAAGGCTTCGTCCTTGCATACTAACGTCTGATGTATGCTTACTATAACTCATGTTTCGCTTCTTGCGAGTCGGGAAGCTCATGACTTGCAAGGCTACCGAGAGTCGGTGCGAGTTTGAAACGATTATAAATCGATTATGAATTGTGGTTCTTGGGAACTGTAGCTGGGGAAAGTGTCAGGATGGATATTGGATTCGAAGCAAAGGTAGGAGTCGTGCGGGTATTGCTACCAGTACTGCTCGGGGTCCTGGCGGTATGGCTGACACTCAGGACGCGAGGAGTTGGAGTCTTTTTCGGGGGCGCTTTGTTTGTTTTTGGGCTTGCGATTTCGGAATTCGCCAACAGTTCGGCAAGTGGCTCTATCGGATGGCTCCGAGAAATTCTGGTTTCGTCCCCGAAGGAACCTTGGATGCGGATGCTCTGGGTGTTTCCAGTAGTTTTTTTGGTGTCCAGATTTTTATTCCCTTGGTGTTTCGGGGTAATCTGGCGGAATCGATTCAAATCCCTCAGCCCACAGCCCGAGTCGCTCGGTAGCAAAGTAATTGGCCAGGGGGGAATTTTAGCAGCGATTGGAGCGATCGCTGTGTTCGCGATGGCTGTGTACGCGATGGCTTACATACTTTTTCCCCGCGGTGCTGGGTACGAAGACAAAGCATCGATGATTTTTTGGTCGCCATGGTTGATTCTCGCTGCAACGTCTATCAATGGCTTTGCTGTATCTTGTAGCTTGCACAAGAACGGTGGCGGTAGGTTTCTTTGGACGCTTGTCGTTCAGTTCGGTTGCATCGCTGTGTGCATATTGCAAGGCTACGCATCGTTGGGTGAGTGGGCTTTGGTGTTAGCTTCTTTAGGTGGAGTCACAGCGTTGATCGCGACCATGACAGGTGCTCGGGAAGATTCCAGGAGTGGTCATCCTCTAATCAGTCACGTCCATGCTCTTGGCTTCGCCTCAGTAGCGTTCTTGAGCGTTTCTCAAGTGTATTCTTGGAGCCCATTACCAATTTGGTTTTTACTGTTGCTATGTTTTTTGCCAACCGTTCATGTGCTTCTTGATCTTCTCATTGCGATGGTTTCCCCCAATCCCCGGAGCGCGTTTCGAATCGTTTGGTGGTTGGCAACTCTTATCGCGTTCATTGGTGCATTTTATTGGGTTGTTTTGTACAGCGTGCCTCAGTGGTAGCAGCGTACTTCAGTGGTAGCAGCGTACTAGAGAGGTAGCCGCGGGTTGATTACGGTGAGACGAGTGTCTTTCGAGGCAAGCAAATGATAGGGCGAGGTTGAGATCATGATCGATCCGCAAAGCGTACGAATGCAAGGTCGCAAGTGGCACAGCGATGCTGGAATCGATACGTTCTTTTTTGCTGTTTCCTTTCGATCGAGATTGGGGCGGTTTCAGTTTGTCGTCAGCCAAGAGGAGTTGGCTTTGGTCGAAGTCCATCTTGAGCATGAAGTCCATCTTGAGCATGAGGTGGCTGCTCATGTAGGAGGATGGAAGGGGGCTGTTTTGGGGAGTCGAACAAGAGGGCATCGGGGTGAGTGGAAGGATCATCCGTGGGATTCCAACGCGTGGGTTCAAGTCGATAGGCCGCTTGTCGGTGTGGAAGCTCCGACGCTGGGGGTGCCAACCGGGGATACCGAGTTGCTGCGTTTGATTGAGAAGACAGTCGATCAATTGACGGCTTATTCACAAGGCCGATTGCGGGAGTTTGATTTGCCCCTGAAATTCACCGGTACGGAGTTTCAAAATTCGGTATGGATGGCTTTGATGGAGATACCCTACGGCCAAACAACGACTTACGGACGGCTCGCGAAACGACTTGGAATGCCGAAGGGGGCTCGGGCGGTGGGTGGAGCCTTGAATCGAAATCCCTTGGGAATTGTTGTTCCATGTCATCGAGTGGTCGGTAGCGATGGTTCCATGGTCGGTTTTGCCGGTGGTATCGAGGTCAAGAAGCTGTTGTTGGAACTCGAACTCCAAGGGAAATTGGGTTAGAATCCTCGTCAGCATGAAAACTTTAAACAACCTGCTTAAACTCGTCGTGAGTTGGTTCTCCTTCCGACTGACGTACTATTACCTGATCCACTTAGTCCTGTTGATCCTCTTTGCATGGATGGCGATGGGAACTGTGGGTTTGGTGATGGCGTTCTGGGTGGTATTGCTTTGGTTTTCCGCTTGGCAGCGTCCGATGCGACCAGAATTCTTTTTGATGGCGGCTTTCGGGTTACTATCGGCTGCGTTGTTGTTACCTCCTGGGCTTTGGGATAACGTCCCTTGGTTGTTCGGGTTTCTATTGGTGGCGGGCAGCCCGCTGATCGACTTCATCTCACCAACCTTTCGCGACAGATAAAACTATCCATGACGAGCACCACAGCGGAATCCTCGACGGTCGACTTGCGCGATCTTGCAGCAACCAAGCCACCCTCTCGCCGTTGCGTGAGTATCGACGTGTATCGGGGCATGGTGATGTTTTTGATGCTTGCAGAGGTCTTGCACTGGAGCGGCTTAGTGCGATACCGCGGGCGATTGTCTTCGACCGTGCAAAACCTGCTCGATACGATCGTCTTTCACACATCGCATGTGGCTTGGCGAGGTTGCTCGTTACATGACTTGATCCAACCTGGCTTTTCGTTCTTGGTAGGTGCGGCCTTAGCGTTTTCGTTTGCGAAACGCAGTGAGCAAGGCCAATCGTATGGTGCGATGTTGATGCACGCGATCGGCCGCAGTTTAATCCTGGTCTTCTTCGGGATTTTCTTGCGTAGTCTTGGAAAGATGTACACAAACTTTACGTTTGATGACACGTTGACCCAGATTGGGCTTGGGTACACGTTTTTGTTCTTATTCGCAGGTCGCAAATGGTACGTGTCTGCTTTAGGGGCTGGCGCGATACTTGTGGGTTATTGGGCGTTTTTCGCATTGAGTCCTCTCCCTTCACCCGACTTCGATTATGCATCGGTGGGGGTACCAGCGAATTGGCCCCATCACGAAGAAGGGTTCGGGGCGCATTGGAACAAAAACAGCAATGCAGCTTGGGCATTTGACGTTTGGTGGATGAATTTGTTCTTTCGTGAAGAACCGTTTGCTTACTCATCCGGCGGTTACTGCACCCTAAGTTTTATCCCAACTCTGGCAACCATGCTGTTGGGGTTATTGGCCGGAGAGTGGCTTCGTGCGGATTGGACCCTTAAGCGACGTTTCGCTTACTTTGCCGCTGCAACGGTCTTTTGCTTGTCGATTGCATGGGGTTTGGAAGCTCTGGGAGTGTGTCCTATCGTCAAACGGATCTGGACGCCGACGTGGACCCTTTGGAGCGGCGGGCTGTGCTTCGCTTGGTTGTTTTTACTGTATCTGATTTGCGATTTCGGGAATGCAACGCGTTGGGCTTTCTTCTTCCGTGTGATCGGTGCGAATTCGATTGTGGCTTACACCATGAGTTGGACGATGGAAGAGTGGACGAAACTCGCTTTCCGCCGACATTTCGATTGGTTGATCGAACGAGTCATTCCTCAGCCGGTGGAAACGCTGGTTTACGGCGGATTGGTTTTGACGGTGTTCTGGTTGATTTTATATTGGCTTTACAGGCAGAAAATTTTTGTTCGAATCTGAAAAACTTTGCGGTTTACTCGGAATATGTCCGTTTCGTGCACGAGCGATTGCCTTCGCTTTATAATTCCGTTGGTTCAGTGGATGATCGGCGGGATTTCTCCGAAAGTGAGTAGCCTAGGCGAGCACGATGGGGATAGCCCAGTGCAGGAACGTGCCGTCCGTCCTTGATTTCACACACTATTATTAGGTTGTAACGATGAAACTTTGGATTCGAAGTGTTTTACTCGGACTGTGTGCTTTCCCAGTCGCTTATGCGGACGAGAATGTGAAGCTTGGAGACGCAAGCTTGACGTCCGGAATTCCAGGTAACGGTGCGCTGGATGTAGTCGCGATTCGGGAGTATTTGAGCAATCCAGCCAACCACGACACTTTGTCGGTAGAGTTGCCAGAAGGTCTCTCTGCTGGCAAGGGGGCGATTTACATCCCGGAGAACAACCCGCTCACACGAGCCAAGATCGAACTGGGCCGGCAGCTTTATTTCGACAAGCGTCTTTCGAAAGATGCGACGGTTAGCTGTGCGGATTGCCATCATCCTGCGGCAGGTTACGGTGCGAACACGCAGTTCGGCGTGGGCGTGAAGGGTCAGCTTGGGGGGCGAAACTCCCCAACATCGATGAACCGAATTTTGAGCAAGGCTCAGTTTTGGGATGGCCGGGCAGATAGTCTCGAAGCCCAGGCGGTTGGGCCGATCGCGAACCCGATAGAGATGGGAAACACGCACGATGCGGTCGTGAAATTCTTGGCAGCAAACGATGGGTATCGATTGCAGTTTGAGAAAGTCTTTGGAGCGGCGCCGAACATCGACAATGTAGGCAAAGCGATTGCGGCTTTTGAGCGTACGATTGTTACGGGTTCAAGCCCATATGATCACTATGAGCCGCTGAGGAAGTTCGAGGAAGCTTTCGCAGAGCAGTTAGAGGACCTTGAAGAGTTCAAAGAGGACGATTCGGCGAATTATGAGAAATACGTCTCGCTTAAAAAAGCCAGCGATGAGAATCCGATGAGCGAGTCGGCGAAACGGGGTCGTGACTTGTTCTTCAGTGCAAAGTCCAACTGCTCAGCTTGCCATGTCGGCGCGAACTTCACCGACGAGTTGTACCACAACCTCGGCGTAGGGATGGATGCAGCAAAGCCTGATTTGGGACGTTACGAACAGACCAAGCAAGAAAAAGACAAGGGTGCCTTCAAGACCCCGACGTTGCGAAATATCGAACATAACGGGCCTTACATGCACGACGGAAGCCAAAAAACGTTGGAAGAAGTGGTTGAGTGGTATGCTAAGGGTGGACATGCGAATCCGTACTTGAGCGACAAGATCAAAAAACTTGATTTAACCGCGCAAGATAAGGCGGACTTGGTTGAGTTCATGAAAGCCTTGAACGGGCCATTGCCGGCCGTTAACGAAGGCCGTTTGCCACAGTAATTTTGCTGGTTCGAGCATGCATGAGCTTGCTCGGTGGATAATGGCCTTCCCTAGGAAACTTTCAGCACCGCAAGGAGGTTGATCCGGAAAACGGGTCAACTGTTTGCGGTGTTGTCGTTTTAAGCGGTCTGCACAAGAATCCCCGACACGGTTATGATAAGTGCGTCGTTTCTGCTTCGCGATTCCAGGTAAGGGGTCTTACCATGGATGTGTCGATGCAGAGTTCGTTGCAGTATTGGGAATTGAAACCGACTGATTGTTGCTGAGGCGATACTGGTTGTTGCTCAGGCGATACTGATTGTTGCTAAGGCAACGGAGAGAGGATCCGCTTAGGATGACCAAGCCACGCGTGCTCGTCGTGCGAGCTCCAGGGACCAATTGCGATGTCGAGACTGCTTATGCATTCGAATTAGCGGGTGCGGAACCGGTTCGGTTGCATGTGAATCAGCTCATTGAGCAACCTGCAATTGCTCAGTCTTACCAAATCCTTTGTTTCCCCGGCGGGTTTAGCTATGGCGACGACATCGCCGCAGGGCGAATTGCGGCGGTTCAGTGGCAGACGAAACTTTCTGAGACGCTTGAATCGTTCAAGTCCAAGGATCGGTTGGTGTTGGGGATCTGCAATGGTTTCCAGATTATGATGCGGTTGGGGATATTCTTCGATGAATCGGAGGAGTCAGCACCAGCGACGCTGACTTGGAATAATCAAGCGAGATTTGAGACTCGGTGGGTTCATCTCAAGCCTGAGTCGGATCATTGCGTTTTCCTTCGTGGTATCGATCAAATTTATTTACCCATGGCGCATGCGGAAGGTCGGCTGCTGACCAGAGATGCGGCAGCACGGGAAGCTTTGGGGCGCAACAAGCAAATTGCTGTAAGGTACTGCGATGCTGGCGGTCATACGGGAGAATCGGTACTGCCGTTTCCCGTCAATCCGAACGGAGCCGAAGGAAACATTGCCGGCATCTGCGATCCATCCGGGCGTATATTCGGTTTGATGCCGCACCCAGAGCGATTTCTCGATCCGACGAATCATCCCGCTTGGACTCGGCAAGAGAGCTTGGCTAAGCATGGCGATGGGTTGAAAATCTTTCAAAACGCCGTAGCTTACTTTGGATAGATCATGAAGGTCTTTTCGACGTCGGCGGAGATTTATACGCATGTGTTGCGTGAGCGTTTGGAAGGAAAGCGTGTCGGTTTAGTACCGACCATGGGTGCGTTGCATGAAGGGCATGTGTCGCTTGTGCGGCAAGCCAAAAGTGTCTGCGATCGCGCGGTAGCGACTATTTTTGTAAATCCTACGCAGTTTGGACCGAAGGAAGATCTTTCCAAGTATCCCCGGACATTGAACGAGGATTTAGAGAAGTTAGATCAAGCGGGTTGCGACTACGTATTCACACCGGCGGAGTTACAAATGTATGGCGAGGGGCACTCGACGTACGTTGAGCCACCGCAGGTCGCTTCGCGTTGGGAAGGCGAAATACGTCCCGGTCATTTCCGTGGTGTATGTACTATTGTGTTGAAGCTATTTCAGATGATTCCAGCCGACATCGCTTATTTAGGCCGGAAAGACTACCAGCAGTTGGCTGTGATTCGCGCAATGGTTCGCGATTTGAATATCCCTGTCTGCATCGAAGCTTGCGAGACGATACGTGAACCCGATGGTCTAGCGATGAGCAGTCGAAACCGTTATTTATCACACGAGCAGCGGCATAGGGCTTTGGGATTAATCCGGGCCTTGCGCATCGCCGAGCGATTGGTGGAGCGTGGGGAAAGAGACGTGCAAGCAGTGGAGTCTGCGATGCGGCAGGAACTGTTAGCCGCACCGGTTGACAGCATTGACTATGCCGCGATCGTCGATCCTGTAACTCTTGAACCGATCGCTGAAATTGAATCAAGTGTCGTCGCGATTATCGCGGCGCGATTGGGTTCGACACGCTTGATCGATAATGCGACGATCATCGCTCGCCGCTAAAACTATATTCTTGAGTTCTGGTGGTTCGAATTCGAGTTAGGTGGTAGTCGTTTTTTGGAAACAACCAAGGTAGTTCCTCATGCGTCAAACATTGTTCTACCTGCCCCATCAAGTTGGGCCATTACCTCTTTTTGGTTGGATAAGCTGGGGGATGCTCGGGCTTCTTGTTTACATCGCTGTGACGTGGTTTCTTCATGCGCGGCTTGGGCTCGCATCGACGGGGCGAACCCCGGGGGGCAGCGAGAGGCCAGTTGAGTCCACTCCATGGTGGGATCAGGTATTCAACTGGGGGTTGGGAGCCGCGATCTTGGGAGTTGTCTTACCGATGGTGGAAGCCAAGGTAGCGGCGGGCACTGCGGACGAGATCGTCATAGGATTACCCGTTCGCGGCTATGGATTGATGATGATGATCGGCGTGTTGTCGGCGACCGTGTTGTCTTACCGTCGTGTTCTGCAGCTAGGTGTACCGAAAGAGTCGTTTGTTAGCTTGGTGTTATTCACCGTGATTGGTGGGTTGTTCGGAGCGCGATTGTTTTATGTTGTACAGAAGTGGAGCGAGCTCGATGGAGAGACGCTTATGCAAAAACTCTGGGTCGCGTTGCAATTCACCGAAGGTGGATTGGTAGTTTATGGCGCGGTGCTCGGCGGGATAGTCGGGATCCTCAGTTGGGCGATTATGCGGCGAGTACAGCCTATCTTACTGCTCGATGCAATCGTACCAGCATTTTTTATCGGACTGGCTTTTGGCCGATTAGGTTGTTTGCTCAATGGTTGTTGCTTTGGTGGTATTTGCGAGACAGCGACCCCTTCGATTGCGTTTCCCAAAGGATCGCCGGCATACATCGATCAGTTTGAAACAGGAAGATTGCTCGGATTGCATACCAAGTCATCCGGTAAGTCATCCGGTAAGGGAGCCGAAGGGGATGAGACTGAAGAGACCTTGGAAATCACCTCGATTGATCCGGGAAGTTGGGCACAGAAGCAAGGGATGCAAGTTGGGGATCGCGTGCGAGCCATTGGTATCGGGGCCGTGCCTGTGGATGTCGAGACTCAAGCATCACTGATACGGTCTCACCGAGCACCGCCGCTCGAGGGAGTGGTTCGAACGGAGCGAGGAAGTTTTGTCGTATCGGAATTGCCAACGAAGAGTTTGCCGGTTCATCCATCTCAGATTTATGCTTCGATTACAGGCTTCCTGTTATGTTTTTGGAGTACGAGCATCAAAGGATGGGCGTCGCGTCCCGGATTGGTGTTCGGGTCGGGTTGGATGGTCTATGGAGTGTTGCGGTTTATAGAAGAGATCATTCGAGTCGATGAGGCTGGGCAATTTGGTACGAGTCTTAGCATTGCACAATGGGTAAGTATCGTAGGGATCTTGTTCGGCGCTGTCTTATTAGCTTGGGTGTATTTACGGCCCCCGTTGATTTCGAAATCGAGTGCTTTGGACTCGGTTCAGTAACTTGTTTTTCAATCACGAGCCAGAGTTTTTCACAACACGGCATTTATTTGCTCGAGTATTGGCTTAAGAGTTTTGATAGAAGGTTAAAGCTATGTACGTGTTGACCAAGTTAGCATCTTTGAAGACCCCTGAGCAATTTGCATCGCATGTGAAAGCGTTGGGGATTGAACTGCCTATCGAACCGATGGTCAATCAAGGGAGCGAGAGTCCATTGTTGATGCCGCTGCCATGGCAAGGGAGGGTGATTGGGAATCGGATCGCCGTGCAGCCTATGGAGGGGTGGGACGGAACAGTCGAAGGAGGTGTTACGGAGCCGATGAAGCGACGTTGGCGACGGTTTGGAGAGTCTGGTGCCAAGTTGATTTGGGGTGGGGAAGCGATGGCAGTGCGGCCTGATGGAAGGGCTAATCCGAATCAGTTGATTCTTGTTGAGAGAAATAAAGAAGGTATTCGCGAATTGCTCAGTGGGTTGAGAGAATCGCATGCTCAGCATTGGGGTAATACCGATGATTTGGTGGTCGGATTTCAGTTGACGCATTCGGGAAGATTTTGCAGGCCTAACGGGCCACGGTGGGAGCCTCGCATAGCGCATCGACACCCTTTGCTCGATGCCAAGTTCTCCGTTTCCGGGGATGAGAATGTGTGGCGGGAAGATGAATTAAGAGAGTTGACAGAGGACTACGTTCAAGCTGCGAAGCTAGCTTATGAGATCGGTGCGGATTTTGTTGATGTGAAGTGTTGTCATGGATATTTACTTCATGAGTTTCTGGCCGCGCACACGCGAGCCGATGCGTTTGGCGGAAGCCTTGAGAATCGATCGCGGTTGTTGTTAGACATTATACGCGGGATACGCAAAGCGGTTCCTTCGTTGGGGATAGGGGTGCGTTTGAGCGCCTTTGATACCGTTCCACACGAACCGAATCCGCAGACGGCTATGGAAGGAAAGCTTGGGCAGGGTCGACCTCGCGAGTACGGAGATTTGCTGCCGTATCGATGGGGTTTTGGTATGAACGCCAACGATCCGATGCAGATGGATTTAACCGAGCCGATGCAGTTGATTCAGTGGTTGAAGCTTGAGGGTGTAAAGTTGCTAAATGTGACAGCGGGGAGTCCGTACTACACCCCACATTTATTGCGGCCAGCGGCGTTTCCACCGTCGGATGGTTACCAGCCGCATGAAGATCCATTGGTATCTGTATCCAAGCATTTTGCGGTTACTCGGCGAATCAAGCAATCGCATCCGGAGATGGTCGTGATTGGATCCGGGTATTCCTATTTGCAAGAGTACATGCCGGCCGCAGCGTTGCACAACGTCAAAGCTGGTTGGACTGACATGATGGGGATCGGACGAAGCGTGTTGTCTTATCCGAGAGCGATGATGGATGCGATTGCGAAAGGGACCAGCGAGCGAAAGCTTGTTTGTCGCACGTTCTCCGATTGCACGACTGCACCTCGCAACGGCTTACCCTCTGGTTGCTATCCGTTGGATGAATACTACAAAGGGACACCTACTGCGGAAAAGGTCAAGGAAATCAAGAGTCAGTTGTAGGGAAGCAGAACGCAACGTACGGATAGGGTTAACGCTTAGAGTGTTGGCCCGATAGCCCATGGGGTAAACTCGTCTTCACCGTAGCCGAGCAGTTCGCTTTTGGTTTTTTTGCCGCTAGCGACTTCGAGGATCTCATCGAACATCCGCTGACCGGCTTGTTCGATGGATTCGTTTTCCAGAATTGTCCCCATGTTCAGATCCATGTCTTCGGGCATGCGTTCAAACAAAGCGCTGTTCGTAGCGACTTTGATGCTCGGTACGGGTTTGCTTCCAAAGCAACTTCCGCGACCGGTGGTGAAGACGACGACGTTTGCGCCGCCGGAGATCATTCCGGTGACGCACACTGGGTCGAAACCAGGTGCGTCCATGATGACCAATCCTCGTTTCGAGGTTTGCTCTGCGTATTCGATGACATCCTGGAGGGCAGTCTGGCCACCTTTGCTTGCGGCACCAAGAGATTTCTCGACGATGGTCGTCAAGCCGCCGGCTTTATTCCCAAGGGACGGGTTGTTATCGATGTCTTCGCCGTAGTGTGCGGTGTAATCTCGCCACCATGCGAGTTTATCTAAAAGCTTCTTAGCGACTTGAGCGCTTTGTGCACGTTTGGTGAAGAGTTGTTCTGCACCGTAGAGTTCGGTAGTCTCTGAGAGGATCGAAGTTCCGCCGTGCGCGACAAGCAGATCGGAGACGACACCGAGGGCAGGGTTTGCGGTGATTCCCGAGTAGCCGTCTGAGCCTCCACATTTCGTTGCCAGAACGATTTCGCTTGCGGAAACGGTTGTGCGTTGCATCGCATTGACTTGGGGAAGGAGTTCCTCGACCATTTCGACAGCGCGTCGAATGGTGGCTCGCGTGCCACCGGTGTCTTGGATGGTCAAAACCGGTACGTCATTGGTGGATGTGGGTTGTCCGGGTTGAGGTTTCCATTGGACGCCTTGTAGCGAGACTAGTTTTTGGGATTTTTGAAGATGCCCAAGGGTGTTTTGTTCGCATCCGAGTCCGATCAAGACGTAGGCGGCGATATTTGGGTGTTTCGCGATCCCGCCGAGAACGCGGCTGAGGGTTCGATGTTTGATTCCATCGAGAGCCATGCCGCAACCGCTATCGTGTTTGAAAGCGACAACGCCGTCGACGTTTGGAAATCGTTTCAGTAATTCTTCGTCGAAGTGTCTTGCGACCGCGCGAGAAACGCCAGCCGAGCAATTGACGGTGGAGATTACAGCGATGTAGTTGCGAGTTCCTACTCGTCCCGATGGGCGTTGGTAACCTTGAAAGGTTTTCCCTGTGATAGGTTTCGGAGGAGTTGGCGTTTGGCTTGCGAGACCTTCGTAGTCGAGGGTGTGGTGACACTTTAGATTGTGGTCATGAACATGTTCGCCGGGGGCTACTGGGGCGGATGCGACACCGATGGGCCAGCCGTATTTGTGGATAGGTTGTCCGATTGCAATTGCACGGGTTGCGATTTTGTGACCGGCAGGGATATCTCGAGCAGCAACGATATTCGGTTGGTTTCCACCGAGGATGATCTCCTCATTTTTCGCGAGTTTGCGAAGGGCGACGATACAGTTGTCGTTGGGGTGGAGTTGAATCCAAGGTTTGGAATTAGCGGCCATGATTTGGCGGATTGTTCCTGAAATGGGTGGAGGGTTCAGTTAGGAGTTCGATAGAGCGTTAACGATATGAGCATCATCGGCAGGTTCGACGGTGCGGAGCACGATTTCCAGGTGATCTGAGAAAACGTTGGTCCAGATAGGGGGCTGATGTTGCGCGAGAGTCTCTTGCAGCATGGCCACCGATCTTCCACGCGGGGTGATCTCTAGGATGGAGCTCGGTAAAGACTGGGATTGCCAGGGGCCTGCACCGATCCGACGTGTTTGCGAGACGATGTTTAGTTTTTCGATTGCCGGGGAGTCTTGCAACTGGATTGCGAGTCGTTGTGCTCGGTTCTCTAGGTTTGCGATGGGGGTCGAGAGGATTGCACCGACGGGGGTGGATTCCCACTGGTCGCGTTGCTGGGACTCGCTCAGGACGCTCAGCAAGACGGCTTGGGTAACGCGATCGGCAGCGGCTCCAAGGGATTCGACCATTGGCCGGATCTTATCGATCACATTTTTTTTGCCGAGGATAAGTGCAGCTGGCGGGCCACCGATGAGAAAATGAGTGGGGACAATTAGCAGGTCGGTACCATCCTGCCAGCGGCGCGATAGGGCATCGGTTTGGGCGTTGGACCATTGGATATCGTGTACCGTGGCATCGAGAAGTATTTCGCATACGATCGCTTGGTGTTTGTGAGCGTGTTCGCTGGCAGCGAACCGATCAAGATGGCCTTGTGTGGGGCTGGCGTGAAACACGATTGATCCGGGATGTGAAGCGAGAGCTTTTGCGTAGTCATCGTGCAAGCAATCCGCATTGCTACCGATCTCGTGGATATGCAGAGCTTGTTGGGATGAGTGATGGGTAAAGGGTGAGAGGATTGAGTGGATTGGGGTTGCGACGGATGGGTTAGGAGTAGGGATGCGGATGCATGCGGCTCGTGGAAGGATGATGCTGTTGGGTTGTAATCCGACAACGGTTGCTTGGATTGCCATCGGCAGGTTTGCGACGAGCAGTGCATCGGCAGCACCGCTTGAAGCGATGCACAAGCGGAGCAGTTCGGCTTCGGAGCCGATATCATGAGCGAACCCTTGGTGGAGTGCGGATTGGAGTTGCGCCGCATGCTTTGGAAGAGGGGTAGCGACCCATCGAGCGTTAAAAAGTTCGCCGGTGGCGTTGATTCCGAGTTGAAGTGAGGATTGTTGGTTTCCGGTTGGGTGCAGAAGTGGTTCGGCTGCACGTTCGAGCCATTGGCCGGCTTGGCGTAGAGCTTCTTGGACTTTGGACATCGAGGGAGCTTCTTGGAGCCCGAGTTTTTGTGCGGCTTCTTTAACGACGTTGTTCCAAGCTGGGTTTTGAAACCACTGAGTGACTTGTTTGATGGCGTCTGAGGGATCGAAGCCTTTGCGTTGTGGAAACTGCATGATGTGGAGGGTCCTGTGGGATAGAGGTGTTTTAGCCTCGCCCAGTTAACCGCCAGCGGCCTTGGAAGAGCCAGACAGTTATGCCGAAGAGAGTGAAGATCGATGTGATGGTAAATCCGAAGTAGGAAGCGACCAGGGGCCAGGAGCCGATTTTAGCGCGTGCGGCCGAGACCCCGGAGATCACATCGGTCATCGGAACGTTGTCGGCGGCCATAAAGGGGCTTGTGAGCCCCATGAATTTCAGTGAGTTGAATCGGGTTCCGATAGGGGCCGAGCTCCAGATGAGAAAATAGATTGCAATAGGTAGACAGTAGAGAACCAGTAGGGTGATATAGCAGATCATCAGGGAGGTGCTGGTGCGTCGGACGAGGGTTGAGACGAAGAGGGACAGAACGGAGTTAAAGACTGAGGCTACGAAACAGATGGCAAAGAAGGCAAGCATGGCGGGCCAGTTGCGAGCCAATTCGGGGTTGATGCATCCGAGGAGCATTGGGAACATCAAGAATGCGGTTAGGACGGCGGAGACGCGATATCCCGAGATAAGTTTTCCCCAGAGGATCTGCCAGGAGGAGATGGTTGTCGTAAGGAGTAAGTCGAGCGTTTGGCGTTCTCGTTCGCCGGTGATGGCTCCGGCGGTGAAAACGGGAGCGGTGAGGATATTGAAGATCAGGACGTAGCTGACGTAGTAGGAAGCTAGGTTTGGTCGCCAGAAGAGTTGGATAGTCATCAGGGGGATAGCGAGGATCATCGAAAGTTGGATGACGAGTCGCAGCATGAGGGTCCCTTGGCTGAAGAGCTCCGCATGCATTTCTTTGTCGTAGATTGGGTTCGCATCGTCGTGCATGAGGGATTTGCGGCGCGGCGGTGCGAAGAGGTTGTCTGGGAACTGGTCACTTTGGATAACCAAACCGACGGCTTCGCGTTGTTCTCGTTCGAGGTCGATCACTTCGTTTCCTTGGCTGCCCACATCGGGTGGGTAGAGGAGACGATGAGCGGCGATAGCGAGCAGAGCGATGCTGATGATTGAGCAAACGATCGGAACGATGGTTAGGGAAAGCCCTAGTCTCAAGTCCGCGCGATCGCTTAAGGATAGCCAGGCGAAGACCCCAAGCAGGAGAATGGGCAGGATCAGAACGTAGCTGACGACTAGCGAGGACGCGGTACGTTTGAATTGAGATGAGCAAAAAATGCTGATCGAGCCAAAGAGAAGGATGGAAAAAAGGAGTCCGACGTAGGCGCCGATGAGTTCGTAAAAGGAAACGCCACCGAGTGGGAGGCAGAGCATGATGATCGGTAGAGAGGCGATGATCAGGACGACTAGGTGAGTTAGAGCCGCGATCAATTTCCCGGTGATGATACGCCAAGGCCGCAAGGGGCTTGCGAGAAGCATCTCGTAAGTTTTGCGTTCTTTTTCCCCCGTGATTGCACCCGCGGTGAAGCTTGGGGCCATCAGCGAGGCGATCGCGAATTGACCGATGAAGAAGAAGTCGACCAGACGCTGAGCGGAGGCCGATTCGCGAGAGAGGTCGATACGGGTATCACGAGGGTAGGCGATGATAACGACGGCGGCGAGCGCGAGTTGATAGACCAACAGGAGCACGAAGGCTCTCGGTGCGCGGAGGTTGGTCAGCAGTTCGCGTTGCAGAACGGGGTTATCTACGAACAGCATGGGGAAAGCTCCTTGGGAACACCGGGTGGTTCATCCGAAGGAGTTTACGTACTCAATCGGAGTTGTTTTACCGCACGGAATTATTTGACCCTTGCTGAGTTATTTCACCCACTCGACGGGTTGTGGTTCGATTTCGGTGGAGCAGGGGGAGCCGCAATCTTTTCGGCCGCTGCCTTCGAGGCGGCTGATAATGCGTACGGACATATCGTGGTCGCAGTTGATTTGGCAGCTTAGTCGGGCGTTATGCACGCCGCGAGCGTTGAGGATTTCTTTCTCGGCCACGGTTTGTTGCGTTGGTTCGCCGTCGAGGAATTCGACGCGGCATGTGGTGCATCGTGCTTTTCCGCCGCAAGCGTGCAGTTGGTCTGATCCTGCTTCTTCGCGCAGGGCGAGGATAAGTCGTTTACCTTGTGGGACGTTGAATTCGCCGAGGCCTTCGACGGTTAGTTTTGGCATTATAGGTTCCTTGAGTTGCAGTTGGTTTTCAAGAGGGTTTAAGATTCATCAGTGGAGATCAACAGAGACGCGTTACCCGCAGCAGCCTGGGGTGGAAGAGTTGCACGTTGATTTTTCGGCTGATTGGTTTGCGTTCGGGTTGCTTGTGGAAGTGGCGGAGCCGTTACATGAGTTTTCGCAGGAGTTGCCGCAAGGTTGGTTTTCGGCGGACGGACTTGGGCTGATGGCTTGTCCGGTAATTTCGAATCCGAGATCTTGGATCATTTGGTAGTCTTCTGAGGGAGCTTGTCCTTGGGTGGTCAAGTAGTCCCCGACGAAGAGGCTATTGGCGATATACAGGCCGAGTGGTTGCAGGGATCGAAGGTGTCGTTCGCGACCGCCTGCGATTCGAAGTTCGCTGGAGGGGTTTACGAATCGCACCATGGCCAGAGCGCGGATGCAATCTCTAGGGGTCAGGTACTCTTTGTGTTGCATCGGGGTGCCGTCGATAGCATGAAGGAAGTTCAGTGGGATTGATTCCACGGAGAGTTCACGCAGAGAGAAAGCCATATCGACGATATCTTTGCGGGATTCGCCCATGCCGATGATGCCACCGCTGCAGAGTTGCAATCCGGCTTTACGAACATTTTTGAGGGTTTCGAGTCGGTCTTCGAAGGTATGGGTCGTGCAGATTTCTTTGTAGTAGTCTTGGCTCGTATTGAGGTTGTGGTTGACTTTGTCGACCCCGGCAGCGGCAAGTCGTTGGGCTTGGGATTCGGTTAGTAGTCCGAGGCAAGCGCAGATATTCAAGCCGTACTGTTGTTTGATTTCTGGGACGATCGTTTCGATGGCTTTGATTTCGCGTTCGTTCGGGGCTCGTCCGGAGATGACGATGCAATAGGTTTTGCTTTGGCGTTCGGCGGCGAGTCGAGCGCCGTCGAGAAGTTTCTCACGATTGAGGATCGAGTACTTCGGGATGGGAGCGTCGGAGATTTTCGATTGCGAGCAGTAGTGGCAGTCTTCGGGGCACAGGCCGCTTTTGGCGTTCATCAAGAAGTAGAGTTGGACGGTTTTCCCGAAGTACTTGTGTCTTAGGTTGAAGGCAGCGGCGACGAGATCGAGGAGTTCATCGTCGTGTGAGTCAAGGATGGCGAGTGCTTCGCTACGGCTGATTGATCCGCCATCGAGGACTCGCTCGGCGAGTAGTTTCCACTGGGAGTCTTGGGATGTTTTTGGGGAGGTGATCGAGTGGTTCAGGTTCATTGTGCCTGGAGATGTAGAGATTTAGAGTTTTGAAAGTCATTTGGGAGGTTCCGGGGTGAGCCCGCACATGCGTTGATTGTAGCATTTTGGGCAGGATTTACGCACCCGTCATATTCGCTACACGTAGGTTACGGTCGGAATTCCTTCGAAATATTTCACTACAACGCCGATCTGCGTAATAGCTGGGTAGTTCCTCGCTGCGCGTATCGTTTTTAGCGATCCTTAACGCATCTGACCGTATTTTCCGTATTGAGAAAGACTCCTTTCGATGGTTCATCCCCGACCGTTCTTTGAAAACGTAGAGGATTCGGCTGACGAGGAAGTCAAGTTGCTTTCGAGTCGTCGCACTCGCCCGCAGGGAGATCAGTTGCAATCTCCCTTGGAGACTTATTTGCGGGAGATCAATGAGACCAAGTTGCTCACGGCTGAGGATGAGCAAAGTCTTGCCCGAAGGGTGGGGCAGGGGGATGCCGAGGCGCGGGATCGGATGGTCCGAGCGAATCTTCGGTTGGTGGTGAACATTTCGCGGAGTTATATCGGCAAGGGGTTGGCATTACAGGATTTGATTGAGGAAGGTAATTTAGGGTTGTTGCGTGCGGTTGAGGGTTTCGACCCGAATATGGGGACGCGATTTAGCACGTATGCGAGTTACTGGATCAAGCAATCGATCAAGAGGGCTTTGATCAACTCATCGAAGACGATTCGCATACCGGCTTACATGGTGGAATTACTCAGCAAGTGGAGACGGGCGACGTCGAGGCTATCGGAGGAGCTTGGGAGGGTGCCGACCCAAGAGGAGACGGCTCGGTTGCTTGGGTTGCCGAAGAAGAAGTTACCGATCATCAAAAAGGCGATTCAGATTTACAATGCTACGCCGCAGACCGAGCAGAGTGATTCTGGCTGGTCGCTTGGCGAGATGGTGATGGATGAGCGATTGAAGAGCCCGGATGAGGAGTTGCTCGATCACGACGTGATGAAGACTGCTTTGGAGTTGCTCGATACGCTTGATGCACGCGAAGCGACGATATTGAAACTTCGGTTTGGATTGGAGAATCACGCTCCGCATACGCTTAAGGAGATCGGGTTGGAATTGGGGCTTACCCGCGAGCGCGTCCGTCAGATTGAGACGGAAGCTTTGCAGCGATTGCATAATGCTTTGCGAGACCCTCGGGAGCGATTCGATAGTTAGTAATAGCGAAGACTCTGGAGTTGGTTTGACTTATTTGCCTCGTCCTGCCAATTCCCGCTCGAACCCCTCGAGGATGATTGTCTTTAGAAGCTTTCAGCTTTAGCCAATCTATCGATTTTCATCGGTTTGGTCCCTTTTTTCGCAGCTGTTTTCCTTTTTTCGTAGACTTCCGGTAGTGGACATGTATAGGATTGCCCCGACAAGGCTCGCTTGGGTCTCCGGAGAGAGATTGCGGGGCCTTCAGGAGCGTGGCATGGTTCGAACCGGTTAGAACGGTTAAGGGAGTTTGGTAAAGCGAGTTAAGGAGGTTTTCATCCAAGGAGGGTGATGCTGTAGAATCTGTTGGGTGTTGCATGCACCGCCGAAGTCATACGCCGTAGAGTTGAGCTCGAAGCGGGCAGAGGTTCAGGTTGCTGCCAAGGTATTCCAGCAGTTGAATTGCATCATTTCAATCTGTACGATGAGCCGGTTGCTTTACCGTATCCCGTATCACCTTTTCATTGTTTCGATCGATGAGTAACACGTTTTTTCCTTGGGGGTCATGGCAAGAATTTTTTGGGGATAGTTTTGTTCGGTTGACTTTGGGTGCGATAGGTTTGGTGGTTGTTAGTATGTTCGCGTTGTATGTGTTATTACGACTGCGTAGGATTAATGCTCACAACCTGCAAATAGACGCGATGGTTCGAAAGAATTTCGAAGAAATGCGCACCGAGGGTGACTTGGACGAACAGGAATTCCGAAAGATTCAGGCGTTGCTAGAAAAGCAGCGATCGATCGGATCGGAAAGCGATACGACGAAGCCGAGTCGCTCTGATTGACACCAGGGCAAGCCATTGAAGAATCGTATTCTTAGATGGAGAAAAGTGTCAGCTACCAAAGATATGGTAGACTTGGTCTGGGAGGCCGCAGCAGCGTCGGTGGATTGTCGCGAGTTGACAAACCAGTGGCGTTAAAACCAACCCAAGCTCGAAACCCGAGGTCACGGATGCCCGGTTTGTAGATCAACAGAAGTGTCTTTGTTCGAAGAGCAAAGCCAGTTGAGCTACGAACAGTCGAGCCAACAACCGTGAACCCTTCATAACTTGAAATGCACCGTACGCAGGACAAGTTTTGGTCCCTTAGGAGTCGAGAATGTCGTCAGGTAAAGACGTGGTAGCCGGAAGACGCAACACCGGCAGTGGCAACACGAAAAAGAACTGTTCGTTTTGCAGGAAGAACTATCGCGATGTGGGTCCATTGGTTGAAGGACCTGGCGATGTGTATATCTGCGGCGAGTGCATCGAGTTGTGCTCATCGATTCTTGAGCAAGAGCAGAAGCGACGCGGACCGAGCAAGAAGTTGTTCTCGGAGATTCCGACGCCGAGAGAAATCGTCCAACACTTGGATCAATATGTTATTGGACAGCTTCAGACCAAGCGGGCGTTGGCGGTCGCAGTTCACAATCACTACAAGCGATTGAGTTCTGGTTGGGAAGGTGGGGATATTGAAATTGAGAAGTCTAACATCTTGTTGGTTGGTCCGACTGGTAGCGGCAAGACCCTCATGGCGCGGACGCTTGCGAAAATGCTAAACGTCCCGTTTGCCATCGGTGATGCTACCACGTTGACCGAAGCCGGATATGTAGGTGAGGACGTAGAGAATCTGTTGCTCAAGCTGTTGCATGCAGCGGATTTTGACATCGAAGCAGCCCAGCGGGGGATTTTGTACATCGACGAAATCGACAAGATTGGCAAGACGAGTCAGAACGTCTCAATCACTCGCGACGTGTCTGGCGAGGGTGTACAGCAAGCGTTGCTAAAGATGCTTGAAGGAACGGTTGCGAACGTCCCACCCCAAGGTGGCCGCAAACATCCTGAGCAGCAATACATCCAGATGGATACGACGAATATCTTGTTCATCTGCGGCGGTACTTTTGTCGGTGTCGAAGAGATCATCAGCAAGCGACTTGGTAAAAAGTCTTTAGGGTTTGGTCCGGGTGCAACCGTTCGAGAGGAGAAAGATGTTGCGACCCTGCTAGGTCACATTCACTCCGATGATATTCTCGAATTCGGTATGATTCCCGAGTTAATCGGCAGATTGCCCGTAGTGACGTCTCTGACTCCGTTAGACGTCGAAGGGTTGATCAAGGTTTTGACGGAGCCGAAGAATGCGTTGATCAAGCAGTATCAAGCGTTGTTTGGGATGGAGAACTGCCAGTTGCAGTTTACCGAAGAAGCGTTGCGGTCGATTGCCAACAAAGCCCACACGAAAAAGGTTGGGGCTCGGGGACTTCGCTCAATCGTCGAAGAAATCATGATGGACATCATGTTTGACTTGCCGGAGCAGGAAGAAGGAACCCTGTACACCATCGATTATGACGAGAAACTCGGGCGCATCGCCCCCAAGAAATCTCAGCCACAACGCAAAGAAAGTGCCTAAGGGTTTCCCCGGAAAACTTTCCTCATAAATCTTCCGCGAGAGTGGAATCACAACGCGTGGTTCTATACACTGAGAGTCTATGAGTGCTGATTCTTTTCCGATTGCCTTGGTTTTACCAGGATCCTTGATGAGTCTCGATGGCGAGGAATATTGCGTTGAAGAAGCGCATGATGTTTCGCCGTCGTTGGCCGTGCAGGCTGCCGCTGTTAAGCCTAATACAGTTGTGGCCGATGCCGATCAGGTAAAACCGACGGGTGGCAATCCATCGAGTACTCTCGGGCGTTTAGAAGCTTGGGTTCAGTACGTTGCGGAAGATACTCAGACGCAAATCCAAGAGTTTTTGGAGCAGGTCGACGCTCGGCAGAGCGGCGAATAGACCCGGCTTGCTTAAACGCTATATCGGTCTTGAGACGGAATTTTACCGTAGAGCTTCTGATTCGAGTGAAACCGTGGAGCGAGATTCGCTTCAAGAGTTCGAGTCGATCTTACTCTCGCTGCGCCGCGTGATGCCGATAGCCAGAAGTGAGAATCCGCTTCGATGGTTCTTAGCCAACGGATCAAGCTTGTCTCTCGAGCTTGGAGCATCAGCGAATACGAACGATGCTCTTTTAGAGCTGGCTACCCCTGAGACGTCGAGTCCCAAGGAGTTAGTCGCCTATCAGCTTGCAAACGAGCAGTTGATGACTGAAGCGTCAGTATTGAGCAGGGGTGGGGGGCGGGGTCCTTGGATGAAAGCGAACGCGGATGCATCTGGGAATACGATGGGGCAACATGAATCGTATGATATGCGGATCGCCAGCGGAGGATGGTTGATCGCTTGGTGGGTGGGGTTGATTTTGCTCTTTCCACTCGCTGTTTTTTATCGCGCAGCGGTGATGTGGTGGTTTGCAATACTTGTTGGATGTAAGTACGTCGCGATGTGGACCGCACGTTGTGTTACCAGGCTTGCTACTGGGGGGCATGAGGTAGGAAGCGAGAATCAAGTTGGTGATGGTGAGCAACGGTTAAGTGTTCATGAGTATTTAGGTCGTTGGAATCAGTTGTGGGGAATGCGTTTGAGCGTTTGGGAGTTGCAACTCGCAGCATGGGGTGTTCGCTGGTTGCATCTTCCGCTGGTATCCTGTTTTTTTGGGTTGATTTGGGTCGTCGCACTGCGTCCGCACAGGCAAAAGCTGTCTGCTTTTTTAGCCTCACGCTGTATTCTCGATGGTGCTGGTTATTTGGATGAAGAATCGCGGTATTGGATTAGCCTCCGCGCTGCGGTGGTGGATCGGGTGATAGGGTTTGGGAGTTACAACAAGTATCGGCCGATGTTTCGATGCGATCCGTTGTTGCGGGAGTTGTTAGATTCTTCCGATTGGACTTTTCGCTCGTATGGAAGATTGTTTCGGCCGGTGCAGAGGATCGAATTGGCGATCGGTGATTCAGGGATGTGCCAACAGTCGCAGTGGTTGCGATTCGGAACGACCGCACTAGTGCTAGATTGGGTAGAGCAATCGAAAGCCAAGCAAGCGATAGAGCTTCGGCGAGTTACCGAAGCGATTCGGGAATATGCGCGGGATTGGATGTTGGTGCGCTCGGTTTGTGATCGGTCGGGGAATGAATACAAAGCCAAGGACATATCGCGAAGTTACTTGAGAGGGGTTAAGCGTTGGATAGAGCAGCAAGCCGATGTACCGAGGGAGGCTTGGGAGATTATCGAGCAGTGGCAGACCACCTTGAATCAGTTGGTCCTCTCGCCCAGTCATCGCAGCGAAGAATCGTCGAGCGAGTTGCCGATGATGCTTGTCGGAAGGCTTGATTGGCTAAGCAAACTGTGGTTGCTTCAGCAGTTGAGTTCCAAGGAGAGTAAAGCGGATTTGCAGTTGCAAAGGGCGGTGCGCAAGAAGATTGATTTGCGTTATCACGAGTTATCTTCGCAGGGATATCATCGGCAGTTAGAAGCTACTTTAGGAAACGCGCCGATGGTGACAGAGCGGGAATTAGATCGTGCGAAGCGGTCACCGCCGAGTGGCTCATCAGCTTGGAGGCGTGGAAGTTTGATTCGAGAGATGCAGGGAGTCGATGGAGAGTTGGGTTTGGTGGTCGAGTGGGACTGGGGGCGATATTATCTGGACGGCGATTTGTATGTCGTAAACTTTCGCCGGTGAATTTGTTCTGGTGAATCTTCCAGTTTTCCGCGTTTCGATGGGTTGATTATCACTTGGATTCATTCCGCAGCTTGCATATAGTGTATTTAGTACACTATCGGTTAGTACACAAGTATTTGGTGCGTGGGTATTCGGTAGGTAAACAAAGCTAAGCGGGTCGTCTTGCGTGCGGAGATGGCGATGCGGTTGGTGGCAATCAGTCAGAGCATTAGGAGGGGAATTGGGATGCAATCGATGGC
>CAIJIZ010000173.1 GCA_903820735.1 uncultured Pirellula sp. | reverse complement strand
TCTTGATCAAGCGATGACTGCTGTAAATAAGCAAATCGATGACCAAGTCAGCAATCCAGTAGCCGCCGAGAAGGTCAAAGAATACGTTAGTCGCTTGGTTAAGATTTTGGCTGAATCCTCGAAAGAAGGATCCGTTGAAACAGCATTGAGCGTTACGACGGACCCATCGCTGAACGTGATTGCTGGATTTACTCTGACCGATGGAAGCAAAGTAGAAGCTCTTGCTCAAGACCTCGCTAACGAAGCTTCTAGCGCTGGTGCCCCAGTGACCGTGAAGTTGATGTCAGGCAAGCACCAAGGCGCGAACTTGCACAACGTAACGGTTCCATTGCCAGACGACGCTGATGACAAAGTTCGCAAGATCGTTGGCGACAATGTTAACATCGCTATCGCGACTGCACCCAAGGCAGTTTTTCTGTCGGTCGGAAAGTCGGCTGAAGCATCGTTGAAGACCGCTTTGGATGCTGCTGCTAGCAACAAGGGAATTGCGGCCGTGCCAGCTCGCGTCCGTTTGAGCCTTTCACAGTTGCTGAACTTCGTTCAAAGCATCGAATCGAATCCTGTCATCGATGGAATGCTTTCCTCGATCACCAGCGGCGAAGACATGATCATGTTGGATAGCCAAGTGATCGAGCGTGGCGGAATGAACCGCTTGACGATTCAAGAAGGTGTCTTGAAGGCTATTTCGGGCGGTGCACGCGCTGGAATGCCAGGACCAGGCGGCTTCTAGAAAGTCATCCGACGATTTCTTCGTAAGCGGCATTCAGTGAAGTTGCCTTCGCTGAAGTTCCTGATGAAGTCCCTGATGGAGTCTTCAATAGCAAATACAAAACCGGTGGCGTCAAGCCACCGGTTCTTTGCTTAGATAGCCCTCTTCGCGATTCGGTTTTTACCAACGCGAGCGAGTTGAGTTCAGCAATTCTATTTTTCGTATCGAGGCTATAGTGAAATTGATCATCGCCATTGTTCAGCCAAATCGGCTAGAACAAATCAAAGAGGCGCTGAGCGATGTAGAAGTCTTTCGATTGACCGTAATCGATTGTTTGGGATATGCCCGTCAACGCGGACAGGACACCAATCAGCGAGAGTCGGATGGGGCGATCCAGTTGTTGCGCAAACTGCAATTGCAAATCGCGGTCAATGAAGAGTTCGTCGAGCCGACCATTCAAGCGATTCTGCGAGGGGCGAAATCGCAAGATGGTGGTAGGATTGGAGATGGAAAGATTTTCGTTGTGCCTATGGATGAATGCATTCGCATTCGTACCGGTGAACGTGGTCCGGATGCGATTTAAACCGAGAGGTTGAGTATGAGTACCGAGCAACCACTTATTGTGTTGGCGGACGTTGCAAAGGTTTACAAACTCGAAGAAGTCGAAGTTCGCGCGCTCGACGGTGTCGATATGGTGATGCAACGCGGCGAGTACTCGGCTTTGATTGGCCCGAGCGGTTCAGGTAAGTCGACCTTGATGAATACCCTCGGTTGCCTTGATCGTCCGACACGAGGAAGCTACCAGCTTGACGGAATCGAAGTCGTTAACATGTCGGCCGACCAACGAGCAAGAATCCGAAACAAACAGATCGGATTCGTTTTCCAGAACTTTAACCTCCTTGCTCGTACCAGCGCTCTGGAAAATGTCGAACTGCCGATGCTCTACGGACAGCGTTGGACAAGCCGCGAGCGGCACGATCGGGCCAAGGAATTGCTTAGCCTCGTCGGACTCGGCGAACGACTTGATCATCACCCCGGTCAGCTATCCGGAGGACAACAGCAACGGGTAGCCATCGCTCGAGCCCTCGCCACCGATCCGTCGATCTTGATGGGTGATGAACCGACAGGAAATCTTGATTCTCGCACGAGCCGCGAAGTGATCGAGTTATTCAAACAATTGAATGAGACCAAGCGACTGACGGTGATTCTTGTAACGCACGATTTAGCAGTCGCAAAGAACGCGAAGCGAAACATCGTTTTGCGAGATGGAAAAATCATCGCAGATACTTTCGACCACGACTATGCGGCGGCAGCTCTGAAAGCTTCGTCCGAACTCTAGCGATCGGACTAGAGTTGCCGATCGCTATTGCTGAATCGCAATCAGATAACCCAAGATCATTCCGATCAGGAGTGCGATCGGCAGACAGATAGCGATCGTGGTTGCAATCAACATCGAACTGGACATCCCAGGTGTCAGCATATTCGAAGGTGCAACAGTGTCGATCTGTGGCGGTGGAGGTACACTTGCCGAAGCAGGAACACGATTCGCGCTGTTTGCTCCGGATGGAAATGAAGTTTCGTGAATCGATTCTTCTGGCACCAAGGGGCTTGTAGGCACGAGATTCACAGGCCGATTTGTCGATGGGTCGATGGAGCCTGAGAGTTCTAAGACCGGTGGTGGCGGGGCAAGCCATGGGCCGCGAGTCAATGTGGTTTGAGCAATGGGCGCATCAGGAGTAACCCAGGCTTCGAGCCTCGCAGCGACTTCCGCCATCGTCTGGATCCGTTTCCGAGAATCTTTCTCCATCATTTCCGCAATGATGTCCACAAACTCCTCACTGAGGTTTGGGTTGAAGTTTCGTGGATGCAAAGGGGTCGCTTCAAGATGCCGTCGGATCTTCGACGCCGTATCACCCCCGGGAAAAGGGGCTTTCCCCGTGACGGCATAATAAAGGGTGCAACCAAGGGAATAAACATCGCTTGCTGGCGAGACTTGTAACGGCGTGCTGTATTGCTCGGGGGAGATAAAGTCGGGTGTTCCAACAATTTTTCCTGCGCGCGGATCGTCGATCAAATCAGCGGCAAAACCAGCTAGTCCCACATCAGAGACTTTGGCAACTGATTCAGGAGTCACCAATATGTTTCCAGGCTTCACATCCCGGTGAATGATCCCTTCATCGTGAGCATAGGCCAGTCCCAAAGCTGCCTGCATAATGATACCCGCAGCTTCTTCTTGGGATAACGGGCCTCTGGATTTGACGAGTCTTCGCAAATCCATGCCAGGCACATATTCGGTGACGAGGTAATGAACACTTCCATCTTGCCCTGCATCGTGAGCGCGCACCAAGTAGGGACAATCAAGCTTGGCTTGCATTCGGATCTCGCGCTTAAAGCCAGCGATCGTCTCGTCGGTCACACGGTGCAATGGTAGAACTTTTACAGCGCATTCTCGCCCCATGACTTCATGGACCGCTTTAAACACCTGACCCATCCCACCCTGGCCAATGAAGTCCGTGATCACATAAGGCCCCAAGCGAAACTTTGTTTTGCCATCGGCCAACTGAAACGCTTGATACTCCGTGATAGCCCGCTGCTCGATTAAAATGTCGCGAAGGATTTTGTCCTCGTCGACATTTACCTGCTTCGCCTGCGCACTGAGTATTTGGTGACGCTGAAGCCGCAGGCAGTATTCCCATTGCTCAGGGGAAACTAAACCGCTCGCCAGAATTGTTTGTTGAAATTGGGTTGTCATGCCCTTGGATTCCATCCGAGCGACTGCGCTTTCATAAGTTCTTGCTCAATCTAATTACAGAATACCGCAAAGACCGATGCATGCGAATCAAAAGGCTTATCTCCTCTTCGCATGCTTTCTAGGTATCATGATAACGTCGAATAGGAATTGAGTTTATCCAGGAGATTCGGATGGATTTACAACTACGTGACCAAGTAGCGGTAATAACGGGTGGAGCCGCCGGGATCGGCTTGGCAACCGCCGAGCTTTTTTATCGCGAGGGAGCTAAAGTGGCGATCTGGGATCGGGCTGCAAATACTCCCGAAATCGCAATGAACTTGGATTCAAACCGATCCGGTCGCGTCCGCGGCTCGGTCCTCGATATCGGTTCGGAAGAACAGGTCCAATCAGCAGTTAAAGAAACATTGAAGTCCTTCGGCCGTGTAGACCATGTCGTGCACTGTGCTGCCATCGGATCCTCTAAATTCGGTTTCCCATTCACGAATGTGCCCACTGCAGACTGGAGACGCACGATCGAAGTGAACATTATGGGAATGGTTCATGTCGCTTATGCATTCGAAGGGCTCATGCGCAAGGCCGGCTACGGAACCTTTGTGTTTCTCGGCTCAATCGCCGGCCAAATCGGCTCGCAAACCGATCCACCTTACAGCGCCAGCAAAGCTGCCACCATCAACTTCGCACAATGCATGGCCAAAGACCTCGCTACCCACGGAATCCGAGTCAATACAGTCTGCCCCGGTATGGTTCGCACCGGACTCAACGAATCCGTTTGGAAAGCTTGGTGGGACCAAACCCCCTCGGAGGAACGGGTCTCCTACGAAATTTGGGCAAGCCGCAAAATTGAACAAGTCATCCCGCTGAAGACTTGGCAAACCGCCCAAGACGTAGCAAATATGATCGTATTTCTCTCGTCGAAATGCGCTTCTCAAGTCACAGGGCAAACCATCAATGTCGACGGCGGTTGCGTGATGCACTGGTAAGGGGGCCTCAGTTCGCACTAAGAAACCTAAGGGTAGCTACTGTGCCTTTAAGCACTGACTTGGTATTAGGCGGGCTAACTCTGCGGGTTGTGAGCTGCAAAATTGCAGGGGTTCTTCCCGTCACGACCATCCGTGCACCTCACACCGTTCACCTCACACCGTAGAACTACTTCCTTGCCGAACCTCTTCTCGGAATGCCGGTGCTCAACTACATTGATGCCATCAATTGCCTACGCCTTTACATATCATGGCATCTATAAAACTATTCAAAGACTCGACGCTTTGGCCGAGAATTCGCCAAGCAACCGGTACCGTTTACGGTGATATCGGCACTTCTGTACTCTACACAGTGATGGAGATGACGCGGGAGACGATCCTGCTGAAACATCATGGCCAGGGGCATTCTCATGCCGCTGCTTTAGTCGAGTCAGGGGGTGTTGATTTGCTAAGTCAAACAGAGCTTCTTGGAAGCTTGAGTTTGATTTTTTGGGCGTTGATTTTTTTGACTGTCAAATACGACTTGATCGTGATGCGTGCGGATCATCGCGGTGAAGGTGGAACCTTTGCTCTTCTGAGTTTGCTCAAGGGTTACACGGGGAAGGTTTTCGCGGGGGGCTTAATCAGTTTTCTCGTGGTTTGCGCGGCGGGCTTATTAGCCGCCGATGGAATCATCACACCGCCGGTAAGCATGCTGGGAGCTTTCGAACCGCTCGGGGTTACATGGGCGGTGATCCTGACGTTGTTTTGCCTTGTCTTGCTCTTCAAGATGCAATGGCGAGGAACGAGCAAGGTGGGTAGTTTGTTTGGTTGGTTCATGATCGGCGTTTGGTTTCCGTGGATTGCACTCAAAGGGTTGCCTTGGGTCATGGGGCATCCCGAAGTATTTCTCGCAATCAATCCTATTTACGCAATTCAGTTCTTGATGAGCTTCCCTGGCATCGGGGCTTTGGTGATTCTCGGCGTGGTGGTTTTGGCGATCACGGGTGGGGAAGCGAAGTATGCGGACATCGGACACTTTTCGCGTTCGAGTGAATCTAAAGTGACGGGTGATGGCGGCATTGAGCCGGAGCTCTCGGGACGCATCCCGGTAATGGCTTCGTGGTTTATGATCGTCTTGCCTTGTTTGATTCTTTGTTATGCAGGCCAGATCGCTTACATGCTCGATCAAGGTGTCCCGCCTCGCGCTAACACGTTCTATGCGTTGACGCCCAAGACCGGGAATCCGGATTTCGACAAGATCATTGGTGTCATCGATGTTGCGATTTCAGCAGTCGCGGCGATCATCGCATCCCAAGCTTTGATTACGGGGATGTTCAGTATTGTAAAACAAGCCACGGTGGCCGGATTTGTTCCTCGATTTCGAGTGTTTCATACCGATGAGCATGGAGAAGGCCAAGTCTACATACCGGCTGTAAACTGGGCGTTGTTTCTCGGATGTGTCGCCGTGACGTTGATGTTCAAGACAGCTACCAACCTGACGGCCGCCTACGGTGTTGCGGTTACCGGTTCGATGGCGATTACTTCGATCATTATCTCCTATATCGCATACTACCGCTGGCAATGGAAATTGCCTTGGGTTCTGCTTGTGTTTGTCCCGTTCCTCATCATCGACTTCGCGTTTTTCGGCGCGAATCTCTTGAAGCTCGGCAGCGGTGGATATTTCCCTGTTTTGATCGCGATGGTTCTGATCATGATCATGCTAACCTGGCAGTGGGGTCGCAAGTCGTTAGCATCCGCTTTCTATGCATTCGGTGTTCGCGAAGGAAAGCGTATCGAATGGCTTGTCTCCCTTCGTGATATGCTCGATGAACTTGAGATCACGATCCAAGAAAACCTGCCAGCCGCAAGGTCGCTGATCCAAGGGCGTAGACGTCTAGTCGAAAGCGATCGCGCAGCGGTCTTCTTGTGCTCGCGCCCGATCGAATCGGTCGATGACTACGTACCGGTCGTAATGCGAATCTTCCTGAAGAAGTACGGTGTGCTGCCCTCTCAAGTTGTCTTCATGCACATCAATCAGACTTCCTTGGCTCGCTATCCAATCGCGGAGCGTTATCGCGTGAAGAAACTGGGGAATGACATTCACTCGCTAGTGGCTAGCTACGGGTATATGGAACAACCCGATATCCGCAAGGCTTTGAAGGATAATCAAGATGCGGGCAGGTTGGCAATTGCAGCAGAACGATGGATTGTCGAAGTCGGCGAGGAAGATATCATCGCAGATAAAGACCTTGGACTTCTGCAACGCTTGCGCGTGTTCTTATTCAGCTGGATCCTTCGCCTATCGACACCGGCTCACAAGTACCTTGGCCTAGTATACGACGCGGCTGTATCCAAAGAATTGATACCGGTGGTTTTTGCCAAACAAGGCACACGCATTACTCTGCCGGAACTTGAACTCGTTGAAACCACTTCGAAACCGGAACTCAAGGGGTAATTGAATCATGGCAAGCAATCCACTACGGATAGACCAAGCCTTGCTTCAATCGCAAGTAACAGCTCGATAGGGTCAGGATTCGACATGCAAACCGCACGAGCTTGGGTTCGAAATCTATTACACCGAACAGTGCTGAGCTGTGGGTTTCGTCTGGTTCGCGCGAAACCTTTTGAACGATCCATCCGGCGTTGGGAATTAACCCACGAACCGTTTTACTTCGTTCAAGTCGGCGCACACAACGGAATCACTTCAGATCCCTTCCACCGATTTCTGATCGAAGGCATCGCTTGGAACGCCGTGCTCATTGAACCGCAGACTCCCTGCGTCCAAGTCCTCCGCTCGGTATACAGCGACCGAGAGAATCTAAACATTGTGCATGCTGCTGTCGGCCCATCACAATCCCAGGGCACCAACGCGTCGAAGCGCACAGTTACCCTGTTTAAGATCCGCGACGATGCGGTCGGATTACCCCATTGGGCAAATCAACTTGCGTCCCTTCGCCATGAGGTGATCGCAAGTCATCGAGATCGTATTCCCGACATCGAAAAGTGGATTGTCGCTGAAGAAGTCCCCTGTCGTTCCCTCTCGGAAATCGTCGCTGAATCTGGGTTCCCAAGGGTGGATCTGTTGGCTTCCGATACCGAAGGTTTCGATTATGAGGTTGTCCGACAAATCCAATATCTCCCCTCGCTCCCCCAATTCGTCTACTACGAGCACTTGCATTTAAGCTCCGAGGAAGCGGCTGAATGTGTTGATTTTCTACATCGACTCGGATATCGAACCTCTCCAGTCAACAACGGGGACACTTTTGCGGAACGAACATCGAGCTGACCTTGAAGGTTTACCTGTTCGCAAAGCCTTGAGTTCCTGAGCGAGTCGCCGCGTGAGCATCTTTTTCATAGTGATGTGTTGAATCACATGCTATAATTCCAGTGTTGTTTCTACTGGGATTCGATTCGAGCACATAAACTCTGGCGATTGTTCCTCTCCTATGATCCAATTGCTGAAATGTTGGAAAATGGCTTGGCCTCGCAATGGATTGCCAGTCCTGATTATGTGTATCGCCTGGGCTGCATTCGCTCTTTCTGTGCACTTGGCTAATGCCGGTGAACTTGAACACCCAACCGGCCGCTTGGTGATCTATCCGCATTCGCTGCACCCGAGTCCAAGGTATCCAGCTCAAGTCGCCGTTTTTTGGATAAAACCGGATGGCACTAGCCTCGACGTGACACAATCTCCGGAATTGAAGCTGGTGCTCAAGGCTACTGATTCGATCGGCGAACCGGATGTTTCAACTGCAACGGATTATGGCCCTCACGGATTGCGATTTCAAATCGTCGATTCGTCCCTGTTCTTGGAAACCTCTTCCGAAGCCACAACACATCCATCCACACCTCATTCATCCACACCCCTTGAGTTGCATGGGGAATTCCAAGGTCTCCTCGCCAAAAGTACGGTTCATCCGAATAGCGATATCCCGGTTGCTTTTACTCGGGAAGTCATCTCAACCTTGACGCGGAGCGGATGTAATCTCGGGACTTGCCACGGAAATCTTCACGGCAAAGGTGGATTGCGTTTGAGCCTTCGTGGAGACGACCCTGACTTTGACTACTACCGGTTGGCCGCCGAAATGGGGCAACGTCGCATTGACCTCTTCGACCCGCAAAAAAGTTTGCTGTTGCAAAAAGGAACTGCTGCTGTTGCTCATCAAGGAGGCAAACGATTCAGCCCTGAGGGTTTCGAACACAAAGCTTTGATGGAATGGATTGCCGACGGGGCTCCGAAAAGCATCGCCCCTGAAATAGTCTCTCTCGAAGCATTCCCGCGCACGCAACATATGGCTAGCGATCAACGCCGCGCTAGATTGCTGATCCAAGCCCATTACAACGACGGTTCCATCCGAGACGTGACCCGTTGGTGCCGATTCGAACCGAGTATTCCGAACGGTGTCACGGTCGATGGCTCCGGGGTCGTCGACGTCAACCACGCAGTCGACCTTACTATCTCCGTGACCTATCTGAGTGCACGAACCGCCAGTCGCATTGTTTTCTTAGGGCAACCCGGTGAGAGCTCTTCATCCTACGAACGCATTGCACACCAACCCCTCGATGAGTCGATCTATGAGCAATGTGAAGCCCTACAAATAAACCCTTCAGAGCGCACAGATTCGAATACCTTCTTAAGACGATTGTTCATGGTCACCGTTGGGCGACTACCAACCTCCGACGAGACGCTTGATTACGAAAGAGATCGCAATCCAATGCGCGATGAGCATTGGGTAGACCGACTCTTGGCCGACCCCGCCTTCGATTACGCTTGGGCGCTTCGCTGGAGCGACTTACTTCGCAACGAAGATAAAGTGATGAGCTCCCACGGAGCCTACGTGCTCCACGAATGGCTCCGATCTCAAATCGCTTCCGATCGCCCCATGAAGGAATGGATTGCGGAATTGGTTTCGAGTACCGGTAGCACCTACGAAAATCCACCCGCATCCTTCTACCGAACCCACCGCGATCCTGAAGTTGCCGCTGAATCGGTTGCCCAAGTCTTCTTAGGTGTCCGCATCCAGTGCGCCAAATGCCATAACCACCCATTCGATCGCTGGAAGCAAGACGACTACTACGGGCTCGCGGCATACTTCACCACCGTCGAACGAAAACAGATCGACAACAAGCCCAACGATGCACTCGATAAGCATGTGATCACCGGAGATGAAGTCATCTCTGTAACGGGAAAGCTTCCCACGATCCGTCACCCAGGCCGCTCTCAAATGGTTCCTCCTACGGGGTTGCAATTCGAAGGAAGTCGTCAAGATGTAACCTGTGATGCAAGCAGCGAGCCAGCAACTGCGACTCAGCTGGCAGATGAACAAGGAAATGATGTTCTGAAACAATTTGCACGCTGGCTTACTCTCGAGAACCCCGCGATCGACGAGAACCTTGCGAATCGTATTTGGTACCAGTACTTCGGTCGCGGTATCGTTGAGCCACCCGATGACTTTCGTGAGTCAAACCCGCCGAGCAACCCTGAATTGCTAAAGGCCATCACCGAAGAGTTTCGCGCAAGTAACTTCTCGCTCAAGCAATTCTCGCGATCGATGCTGTTGAGCTCGGCCTTCGCAAGAGATGCAGGGACGGAAACGACAGACGAAAATGTCTTACCTTCAAACCCCTACTTCGCTTCATACACCATCCGAAGAATTGCAGCGGAACCTCTGATGGATGCCATCAGCGATGTAACCGGCGTTCCAACCAAACTGCGTACGGGTGATGACGTACACGTTGAAGTGTTATCGGCAATGCGAATGCCGGGGGTACCAAAGAAGCCCGGGTTTCTGACAACCTTCGGAAAACCGAATCGACTTTTAGTCTGCGAGTGCGAACGCTCAAATCAGATTTCGCTTGGTCAATCACTTGCCATGGCCAATGGCTTGGAAGTCCGCGACAAACTAACCGCCGAAAACAATCGACTGCATGCACTACAAAATATAGCTCCCGAGGCAGCCATCGAAGAACTGTTTCTCACCGCTCTGTGTCGGCACCCGTCGACCAAAGAACGCGAAGGAGCTTTAAATCTGATTCAGTCCGCACAAGACAAACGATCAGCTTTCGAGGATCTACTGTGGGCGCTACTCAACAGCAAAGAGTTCATGACTCTTCGATAAAGCCAAATAAATCAGTAATCGGATACATCGACTTACTAAACGAGAATCATCGATGGCAATTGGATGCAAAGAATTTCAACGCAGTATGACCCGCCGCAGTTGCTTACTGAGCGCGAGCCTGTGGGGACTCGGCGGCGCAGGAGTACTCGGCGGTGCAGGAGTACTCGGCGGGGGATTAACAGGGGGGAATAGTGCGTTTGGCGCAGAGTCCAAGCCGGGCCGGGTGAGAGCGAAGAGCGTAATTTTTCTGCATCAATACGGAGGGCCAAGTCATATCGATACATTCGATATGAAACCGATGGCTGCCGATGGTATTCGCGGCGAATTCAAACCGATCAGCAGCGCTGTTGCTGGTTCCCCTGTTTGTGAGTACCTTCCGCGCTGGGGTAAGCAATTAGATCGCTGGGCACAAATCCGAAGTGTGCACCACGATATGAAAAACCATAATCCAGCTTGTTACTACTCCCTAACAGGTAAACGCCCTCCAACCGATGATATCCGTTTGCGGGACACTCTAGAACTGTTCCCTGCATTTGGCTCAAGCGTCGCGAAATTCTCCGAACCTGCGCCCGGTGTACCAACCTTTGTCTCTTACCCACACGTCCTGCGCGATGGAGCAATCGCACCGGGTCAGCACGCTAGCTTTCTCGGAAAACAGTTCGACCCTTATTTTTTCCAAGCCGATCCGAACTCTTCCGAGTTCGGATTGCCGGAGCTTCAATTACCCGCAAACCTCGATCTTGCTCGCCTTGAACGCCGCAGGGAGCTCGTCGAACTGATCGACCAGCAGCAACGTTTGGTTGAACGTTCTAACGACGCAAAAGGACTAGATGTCCTTCAGCAACAAGCTTTGCGCATCCTTTCTTCAACAGGTCTGCGCGACGCGCTTGACTTGAGCCGAGAAGATGCGGCACTGCGCGATGCTTACGGCCGAACCACCTACGGGCAGTCCTGCTTGCTCGCTCGACGATTGGTGCAATCCGGTGTTCGGTTTGTAACGGTTTACTTCTCCCAAAGCATCGGTGGCAAAGGAAGTGAAGGCTGGGACACACACCAAGAGAACTTTAAAGACCTTCGAGAACGACTCTTACCTATGACCGATCAAACTGTTCCTACTTTGATCGACGATCTGCAAGCCCACGGCATGCTCGATGATACCTTGGTGCTCTGGATGGGCGAATTCGGACGAAGCCCACAGGTGGGAGACAGAGACGGTAAAGGACGTGGGCATTGGCCTGACTGCTACACCGTGATGATGGCAGGAGGTGGCGTGCAGGGTGGGGCTATCTTCGGTCAAAGCGATGCCAAAGGAGCCTATCCAGCAAGCGATCCGGTTGGCCCCGAAGACATCGCAGCGACCCTATATTGGGCTTTAGGGATCGATCCCCACGCAGAAGTCTTCGATACTCAGAACCGTCCCCTCGCGATCTCCACCGGAGATCCAATCGAGCGAATTTTCTACTAAAGTCAACCGTTTGGTATCACCTATTATCACTTGCTTCCGGAGAGCAATATGCTTCGCTTTGGATTCGTGGCTCTAGCCGTATTTATCGGCTTTCTTCTGCCAGTTGTGGATTGCAATGGTCAAGATCAAGTCCCAGCGATCCGTACCATGAGCTTTAATATTCGCTATGGAACGGCCAACGACGGAATCAATCGATGGGACGTGCGCAAGGAATTTTTGATTGAAACAATTCAAGCTTACTCGCCTGATTTGCTTGGTACGCAAGAAACCCTAGCGAGCCAACGGGATTATCTCTACGAGAAGCTTCACGGGTACGGAGTTGTTGGAGTTGGACGCGATGACGGAAAATTGAAAGGAGAAATGGCCGCGTTGTTCTACCGAACCGACCGATTCGAAGAGCTTGAGCAAGGTCATTTTTGGTTAAGCCCAACACCTCTTGAAGTCGGTAGCAAGGGATGGGATGCAGCGCTTCCTCGTATTGCTTCTTGGGTCAAATTGCGGGATCGACGCGACCCGAATGCGAGTCCAATACTTTTCCTCAATGCTCACCTTGATCACCAAGGCAAAACGGCCCGTGCGGAGAGTACTTCGCTGATTCGAAGTAAGCTTCAGGAACTCGGTCGCGAATGCCGCTGGATTATCACCGGTGACTTCAACGCAGATCCTAACGATTCTCCGTACGCGAATCTTTTCGGACAAAAGGAAATCGATGGACGAAATATTCGCGATAGCTACCGAACGTTTCGATCTGTGGTCGAGCAAGCCGAAGGTACTTTTTCATCGTTTGTGGAAAGCAATCGCAATGGATCTCGCATCGATTGGATTGGGTGCACCGATGAATTCGATGTGCGAGTTGCCGGGATTGATCGCACCGCACGCGACGGACGAACGCCTTCCGATCACTTCCCTGTCTTTGCAACGTTAAGACCCCGTTCTTCGTCTTCGACTTACTCTGCCTCTGCCTCTTCCACTTCCTCTTCATCAACCGACCTGCGCATCTTGACATACAACATTCATCATGGAGAAGGGACAGATGGTAAAACATCTTTGGAGAGGATCGCCAAGGTGATCCGCGACGCCGACCCCGATTTGGTTGCTCTACAAGAAGTTGACCAAGGTGTTTCCCGCAGTGGTTCTGTCTCGCAAATGGAAGCGATTGCTGCCATGACGGGTTACTATGCCGTGTTTGCCAAAGCGATTGACTTCGGAGGGGGGGAGTACGGACAAGCGATTCTCAGTCGTTGGCCGATCGCCGATAAAAAGACCATCGAATTAACGCAGCGAGAAGGAAGGGAGAATAGAATCGCGATTTCGGCAGATGTTCTTTCCGAGTTTGGAAAGCTGCGATTCGTGGGAACTCACTTCGAACACGCTCAAGCCGATCTACGACAAGCTCAGGCTTTGTTCTTGGCCAAGCAGTTAGAGTCGGAACTCGCGGGTTCGAACGGCCCTGAGTTATGTGTTCTGGCTGGTGATTTGAATGACACCCCTGAAAGCATGACTTTAGCGCAATTCCAAGGCTGGCATCGTGATCCAGCGGTGAACAATGCTGGAGATTCGCTAGCTAGTTTTCCATCTAGTGCTCCTCAGACGCGGATCGATTATGTTATGCTCGCTCCATCGACCCCGTGGATTCTTCAAGCCTGCGAAGTCATTCCCGAAGAAATCGCATCAGATCACAGACCGGTTCTTGCTGTGATACGTCGCAAGCAATAGTTGCTTAATCAAACATGCCGTGCAGATACCATCGGCGTGTATTCATGTCTTCATAAATCCACCACCACTGACCCGATTCAAGTACAATCCGGAAGTAGTTACGGCGTAGGGTTGGTCCAGACCACCACTGGCTCTCGATTCGCTCTGGTCCGTAGGCCGCGATGATCAGTGCAATCTGTGCGTCATGACGCGGTGTTGTTGACGCGTTCTCACGCGGTGTGGTTGATGCGTTCTCACGCGGTGTGGTTGATGCAGCGTGCTCCGGTGCGAGTCGCAGTTGCTTGGGTTCACCTGAAGTATGAGCGCTGATCTGGATTTCAATCGGTTCGTTTAAAAGATACGAAGGGCGAGCCCAAGCCGCATCGGTGCTTGGAACGATCCCGCTGGAATTGCGAAAATCATGAATCGGTTTCTTTCGGAGTTTTCGTTCGATCGATTGGTCGTAACCGTCGACCCGTACCCCTGTCAGAGGACGGATTTTTGTCTGAAGCTCCGGTAGCGGATTCGAGAGGAGCGAAGCGCTTACTACTCGGTCGCGACCGAGTCTTGCCGCTAGTCCATCGATGAGTTTTGCTGCTTCATGTCGGTATTTCAAGGACTCGCATTCAAAGAGCTCGTGCTGCTGCCAGCGCATTGGAGCCGTCCAAGCAGCTTGAACGTTGACTTGGCGAATACCGAGCTGCTTGCTCAGTTTGGGCGGATTGCGTTCCAGGCAGCCTCGAATGAGCCATAGCAAGTGCTCCGGATCTCTGCTCGCTTGGAACATCCCAAGTTGAATCAGGTGCGCGCGGGCCGTAGGTGTGTCGCTATGCTCGTATTGCAAGGTAGTGGTTTCGATCGCCAGCCGCACAAGCAATCTCCAGACCCCGTGTTCAATCGATTCAAGCCGACGGCAAAGTTGATGGATGGATTGCTCAAGTATTTCCTCCAGATGACGCATCTCGAAAATGGGATGCTCAAGATCAACGATCGACTCCATCGGTTCCCCCGCATGACGAACCGAGATCGGCTCTGGGCGTGCCGCTATAGTTTGATCGATTCGCTCGAGAAGCTGCGGGCCGAAACGCGAAGTAAGCGAGGATCGGGGTAACTGAAGCAACGCTCCGATTCGACGAATTCCCAACCGATGCAACTTGGCTGCTACATCAATACTCAATCGAAGTGATTCAATAGGATAAGAACCAAAAAACTCTCCCGGCGGTTGTGCTCGATCGATGCTCTCGAATCGCGGATCGAGTTCAAGCATCCCCGCCAAAGTGCATGCCGCCTGCTCGACTTGCAACATCCAATCGGGTACTTGCTTGCGTTTGGAGTAGTTTGCGATCGCCCAAGCTTGTCCTACAGTACCGCCGATTCCTACACATCCGAAATATCCTTGGCGAACTAACCAGCGCTGAAGAGACATTGCAAGAGCGGTTTCTCCACCGTACCAAGAATCCAAGCCGGTGATATCCATCAAGATCGATTGTGGCTCAAGCAAAGAACGACCGCACCAGAGCTGCTTATCGAGTCCTTCTACCCCAACGAGAGGACTGAACTCCATGAGTTTCTCGGCAAGGCAATAGAGGTCTTCGATGTCACGTTGCGAATCATGTTCATGCCATTGCAATTGGTTCTCTGGCAGAACACTCAGTACGGACCGAGCTTGAGATGCCGTCATACCTGGAAGCACGCCAGCATGGCGAGCCGTTGCGTTGGCCGCAGCGATGATCCGGCCTCGGCGAGCATCTTGCGTTACAAAGAGAGCAGCGTGTTGTGGTTGAGGATCCTCAGCCTGCCGCCACGTCTCGGCGGCGAGCCGCTGCCATGGCCAATTGGGAAGCCAAATGCACAGTACTCTCCGCTGGCGTTCGGTCTTGTGCAAGCTTTCGGTCATGGGTGGTATCTGCCTCTTGCTGGTATTCTACCCAATCCCCATCGGATCCAATCCCCAATTGAACCCGTTTTCCTATACGGCCACCAGGGACTCGTTGAAGTGCGAAATCGAACCAACGGGGCGAAATCCCTCGTACCTTTTGCAAAGAAGCGAAGCTGCCAGCAGCACTTCCGGAAAAGGTTTGCGGAGATGTTGCCGTGTGCGGAGTTGTTACAGGATTCGGAGCCATCGATCGCAACTGCCACTGAACCTCGGCCCAACTCGGATAACGCTTGGCCATCACGCGGTCCCTCAGGAATATTCCTAACCCACCGCCATTCTCGACTGCCAACTGCCAGCGACGCGCAACGCGATCATCCAAACGATCCACAGAGGCGATCAAAGCCCCAACCGCTCGGCTTCGCAACGCTTGATCAATCCCCCAGATCCAATCGGAACCTTGATCGGGACGAATCAAAATCACTCGCTCAAGCGGGATTTGCATTGCGCGCAGGGCAGGAGCCGACAAAGATAATTGCGTATCGACCATCACAAGGTATTTTCCGGTCGCAAGCCATTCTCGGCTAATCCGCAACGCAGCGCACAGCAGCCCCGAGCCACGCGTTAATAATTGCTTGGCTCTCGAAGAGCCCGAGAGCCTGGAGGAAAGCAAACTCGGCCCCTGGTCCGTCAACAACTCTAATAGACTTCCTGCGAGAAACCCTCGCGAGGGCAAACAAGCATCGAGGGAACGCGATCCGCTCGATACGCTTTTTGCGTGCGAGCGATTAGCCGTCTCAAGCGTTCGAATCTCTTGCGCTAGCTCCCGAAGAATATCTGTCCGCTTCAGCGGCTCGGCCTGCGTCGCAGACACAGTGCCAGCGGGAATACTGAAACTCGCCGTGTCGGATTGTAGGATATCTTCGAACATGATGAACAATGCTAGCACTCTTAAGTTTACGCGTCCAAGGTTTTCCCGTAGAAGTTTCCCAAGCCTGTGCTATTGCGGGGGCCTGGAATGCATCAGGAAGCATGTAATGGTCGACTAGTAGAACTCAGGGGCGTGACACCTCTGGTCACCGCGAGAAGGATTTTGAACAAAAAGCAAAATCACCAGTGGGGTTTTAAATCTCTTTAAAGGCTTGACACGGGAAGCTAAATTCACCAAGATGGTTTCTGACGCATGGGCTGGGAAGCAATCCCCCCCGGTTTTTCCCGTGCTTCACCCGTTTTCTGGTGCTTCGCTGGGTTTCCAGAAGAGCTACCGGGATTCCTGTGGAGCTACGGGCTTTCCGGTCGGGCTTTCCGGTCGGGCGTCCCAGACGGAATGAACTTTCAACGTATCCTTTTCAGAGCAAGGCATAGACTCATGGGGCATTCGATCCGCTACGCAGGCCCGTGCCCGAATTGCTCGCTCGCAATGTTCGTGACGCTTGCACCATCACTGCCATCCGAAGAAAAAAGAGCTGTGGTCTGCCACGGATGCGGTGCCAGATGGCGATTAGACTCAACCGCCCCACTTACAGCCGCCAACGCCCCTACTACCATCCAGGCGAATTCGGCAAACTCATTTCTCGACCAAAAAGTCGACCTTCTTCTCGAAGCCGCGGACGCACAACTCTCAAGCGAAAATCCTGTCGCCTAGCTTCGGAAATCCCGGACTCTAATCACCCTCCGCTCGTGCCATTGCATGTTTCTCCAACACGACCGAAAAGTAGTGTTGACACTTCGGAATATTCCGAAGTATAAAACAGTCGTCGGCTACTCGATTCGAAGATACAATCCTATCAGTCAGCACCGATACACCCGCCAGATTCACTCGAATCCCTTCACTTGCCTCCATTCACTCGACTCCAATCAGGAACCACCGATAATGAACCGTACCACAATCTTGTCTGTCGCTTGCCTCGCTGTCAGCACCCTCGGAATCTTGCTCGCTACCGCCAAAGCAGACGACAGAAACCTAGAACCAAAAGAGCACACTAAAGATTCCCTGGCCACCGTTCGCGAACGGGTCGAGGAAAAGAAAGCGGTAATCGTTGATGTCCGCGATCTGGTCGAATGGAACGCAGGGCATGTCCAAGGAGCAGTCCTCCTGCCTTGGCGTGAACTTCAAGAAAAAATCACGGAGGAACAAGTCGCTGAAAAACTCTCGAAAGAGAAGATCATCTACACCCATTGTGCCGTTGGATATCGTTCGCTCCGAGCTGCAAAAATACTAAAGAAGTACGGCTATGACGTCCGCCCTCTCAAACCTGGATATGACGAACTGGTCAAAGCCGGCTTTCCTACTGAAAAAGGATCGGACAAAGCCGAATCCAAGAAGTAACGATCCCCGCGATCCTTCTCGATACTC
>CAIJIZ010000172.1 GCA_903820735.1 uncultured Pirellula sp. | reverse complement strand
TTCGCCGGTATCGGTGGCTTGCACGCCGCCTGCCCGTGGCTGGAAATCCTCTGCGCTTTCGATATCGATCGCGATGCTCAACGTGTCTACCAAGCGAACTTTTCAAGTCCCTTCAAAACGTGCGAACTTGCGTCGATCAAAACCGAGTTGCTCGATGGCTTCCAAGCTGACCTTTGGTGGTTGAGCCCCCCCTGCACTCCCTTCACTCGCAAAGGTCTCCAAAAAGATCTCGACGACCCGAGAACCCTAGCTCTCTTCCATTTGATCAACCAAGCTGCCCGTATTCGTCCAAAGTATCTTGTACTCGAAAACGTCGTTGGCTTTGAAGCTTCGCGAACCGCAGCACGCATCCAAGATACGCTTGCGAACTCCCATTTCGAAATGAGCTGGATCCATAAGTGCCCGAGCGAACTCCATTGGCCTAACCGACGACCGCGCGTCTACTTGATCGCTTGGCAGAATTTATCTTCAACCCCCTGCGTCCAACCAACTCCCCGCATCCAATGGCTTGAACAGCCATCAACCATCCATCTGAATCCCGCTGACGCATCGACAAGTCTCGGTGCCTTAATCGATCGAACGATCAACCGAGAGAATCACCCATGGCTGTGGCTCGATGAATCGACTTGCGAGAGATTCAAACACGCGCTAGATCGTGTCATGATCCCGGATCTTGTAAGCTACGGTGTCTCGGGTGACGCTACGATCGCCGAAGCGTCCACCACCGCGTGTTTCGCCTCTGGATACGCGACTTCTATCGTACGCTCCGGATCTGTGATCTGGCACGAAGAGGGTTGGCGAAAATTCTCACCCAGAGAAGTCGCGAATTTACTGGGGTTTCCCTCAACCTTCTCTTTCCCAGCACAACTTGGCCCAAAGCGTTTGTGGCAACTGCTCGGCAACTCGTTATCATTGCCCGTGGTCGCCGGCTTAATGGCCTTTACTCGATTCCCAAATGCCCGAAAGGTTTGATTGCGATGCGAATTGATCGATGGATGATCGGCCCAAACAACCCGCGATGCGCGATGTTCATGATGCTATTCGTGATGGCGGTCCATGTCACGTTGCTCTGTTTCGCAGATAACGCCATTGCTCAAGACAATCAGCCGCCGAACGTAGTACTGATTCTCTGCGACGATTTGGGATATTCCGACATCGGATGCTACGGGGGGGAAATCGATACTCCTTACCTCGATAAATTAGCCAAAGATGGACGCCGCTTCTCTCAGTTCTATAACACAGCCAGGTGCTGGCCGACGCGATCCGCGTTGCTGACCGGATACTATGCACAACAAATACGTCGAGATACCGTTCCAGGTGTCAAAAGTGGAGGACAAGGACAGCGGCCAGATTGGGCAAAACTTCTTCCCGAGCGATTGTTGCCCTACGGTTACCACTCTTACCATTCGGGAAAATGGCATATCGATGGCCTGCCAACGAAAAACGGATTTGAAAAATCATACAGCTTGCAAGATCACGATCGGCATTTCTATCCGAACAACCACACTCTCGATGATAAACCACTTCCTGCGGTGACCAAAACCGAAAATTCCGATACGGGTGAAACGTATTATACCAGCCATGAAATCGCTAATCGAGCAATCGAACAGCTTGAGCATCACTCGCAGCACCACGGCGAGAAGCCATTCTTTTCTTTTATTGCTTTCACCGCTCCCCACTTCCCCTTACAAGCACCTTTGGCAACGGTTGAAAAGTACAAGCAACGCTACAGCGATGGCTGGGATGTCGTACGAAAGAAACGCTGGGAGCGAATGAAGGAGATTGGACTAGGACAGAACGTCCAAGATATGAGTGAGGTAGAAGAATCCATTGGACCGCCCTACTCATTCCCAGCCGCGATCGAGAAACTTGGTAGCGGCGAAGTCAACCGACCGATCCCCTGGCTGATGCTTACACCAGAGCAAAAGGAATTCCAGATATCCAAGATGGCCGTCCACGCCGCGATGATCGACGAAATGGATGTTTCGATTGGGCGAATCGTCGAGCACATCAAACAACAAAAAGGACGCTGGGAGAACACACTCGTGATTTTTCTCTCCGATAATGGAGCAAGCGCGGAGATTATGGTGCGTGGAGATGGGCATGATCCGCAAGCTCCAGCCGGGGCAGGTGCAAGCTACTTGTGCCTTGGGCCAGGCTGGTCAACCGTATCGAACACACCATTTCGACGACATAAGACTTGGAACCACGAAGGAGGGATCGCTACCCCAATGATCGCGCACTGGCCTAACGTGATCAAACCGCAATCCGAGCCGATTGAAACGCCAAGACATGTGGTGGATGTGGTACCAACGATTTTGGAATTAGCGGCACTGCCCAAACAAGCGGATAGCAACAGGCGGGTTGAACCTGTCGAAGGTGGTGTTCAGCACCCGCCCGCTTTCGCCGGTGAGAGCTTTCTCGAAGACCTACAACTGGATGTTGCACAGAATACAGACGTAAAGACCGAACGAATTCTTTGGTGGCAACATGAAGGGAATCGTGCCTTGCGCTGGGGCGAATGGAAAATTGTTGCCGCCGGTAAGGATGCGCAGTGGGAGCTATACAACTTGAATGTTGACCGGAGCGAAACTCATGATCTTGCGACCCTTCATGCGGATGTGGTCGATCGATTGGTCAAGAAATGGCATGAAATGACAGCGCAATTTGTCATGCATGCAACAACGGATCTCTAATGCCGAATTTTGCTATCGATTATGTTTCGCTCGGAGTTGCTATGAGATGTCGTTGGATTGTTATGGTGTACCTAGTGATGTGCGCGGTGATGTTCGAGTTGATCGGCATCGATCGCGCATTGTGCGAACCACCGGAGGAGCAACGTCGTGAACTCGTTCAACAAGCGATACGACTGCGGGATTCCTATTTGACGGCGAATCCACTGCCTTCGCAACGTACCGTCCATGTAGTGCTTTGGACTCCAAATGACCGCGAGCCTCTCGACGGGTACCGCGAGAGACTTTCTCGGGTCATGATAGATATCCAAGAATTCTATCGATCCGAAATGGAACGGCTTGGGTTCGGACCAATGACCTTTTTGCTCGACCTGGAAAGCGATAAACAAGTTCGTATCCATTTGGTGCGTGGAGAGAACCCTTACGCGAAGTACAACGTTCGTAGTGGTGCTTCGATTCGACGCGAGTGCATACCTGTGCTTCGCGAAGCCGGCATCGATGCGGATTTAGAAACGATAGTTCTGTTTTGCAATATGAGTCAATGGGATCCGAAGGGGATGACCATCAGTCAAAATAGTCCCTACTATGCAACCGGAGGACTACGTCAGGGGACAGCTTGGCAAGTCG
>CAIJIZ010000171.1 GCA_903820735.1 uncultured Pirellula sp. | reverse complement strand
GCAGTACTTGGTTTCTGAGGGAGTGGAGTCGGCTCGATGGAATGGAACACGATCGAGGAAAGGATCCTTTGTAACGGCGAACCTTTCTGCATCGGTGCGGTTGGCAGAGCAGTTCAATGATTGGAGTGTCCTATGGAACGCGAGAGCCTTTGGCTCTCGTCCCGATGCGATCATCGTCAATTTACCGAATCAGAAAGATACTGAAGGTGCTAATGCTGATTCGCAGGACGCATCATTTTTCGTTGACGGGAATCCGTGTGAATGGACTTGGATCGCCACTGGTGATCCTGCTCTCGCCGGCCAGAAAAGGGCGCGAGTCCAGTTGCCACCGATCTCGACCGAGGGAGATAACCGTCTAGACTTTCTGTTGGAGTGTCGCTTTCGTAATCAGTCTGCAATGGGTGCGATCTCGGGTGATCAAGCAACATGGAATCTCGAGTTGCCCACAATCGGAACCGAACGCGAACAGGAACGATGGGTTGTTGATGCGGCGAGTGTGAGTGTTCAAGCCGCAGCGGATGCCAGTTGGCATCTGTCGGACGAGAGGGCGAACGGGACGATCGAGGTCGATCCTGTTACCTTGCACGCGGATGTTCCTGTCCATCGAGCAGCAAGAACGCATGTTGGAAACGTGTTGATCGAAGGAGAGTGGGTGCAGACCATCGTTAACGCTCTTGACCAACGCGATCGATATGTTGCGTTGATCACGACGGACTTGAGTGCGATCGAAGTGAGCATTGCGGATGGTTTGAAACGTGACGCGGATTGGATCCTTGATGGACAGCGGGTCACGGCCAGGGTCGATACGGATCGACCTGGAGTTGCGGTGATCCAACTGCCGGAGGCAAGCAAAACTTTACAGGCCGAAGGGAATTTGAACAAAGTAGTCGATTCCAGAACCCACGTTGTGGAAATTTTCACTTCGGAACGTGCACCGCGAGGTTGGTGGCGAAGTGTTAAGCCTTTGAGCACAAAAGTGGTCGGCTCGACTGCTCCCGGGGCTATGGTTTGGCAAGTGCTCGTGCCACGAACAGAATACTTGGTTTGGAATTCTCAGAACCTGCTACCGGTGTACCAATGGCACTGGCAAGATTTCTTCTTGCGTCGAACAGGAAGTTACACGCAAGGGGAATTGGAGAGTCGTTTCCATGCTACACATCAACCGGTGGTCTCTCAACAAGTTAACCAATACGACATGACCAGCCTCGCTTACACGGATGATTTGCGAGCTACATTTTTGCCAAGTGCCCTCGTGTGGTTGCCCGCATCGCTCTTTGTCCTTGGGTTGACCATGCTAATGAAGGATCAGCGATGGATGCGGCGGCCTTGGTTATGGGCTTGTTTCCTTTGCGCATTTTTTCTCTTCTCCCAAGTCGCACTCGATATTTCTTTATTGGTCTTCCAAGGGGCAGTCGCCTCGATGGTTCTTGCAGTTTTTTATTCGTTGGTCCGATGGGTTCTGGATCGTCGTGCAAGACGGCGCAGCGTCTTTGTCAGCAGACAGTACACCCCGGCGGCGAGTGCGAACTCAAAAAATATAGCCCCTAAACGTAACTCACCGAGTTCCGTGGTGCTTCGTTCGACCGTCACAGCGGAAGGCAAGGAAAGTCCATGACACCTTGCCGCTCTGTTGCCGGTTGGTTCTTGCGCGGAAGTTTGTTGATTCTTTTCGCTTTGACCCAACTCATTGCGACCTCGCTAGTAGCTCAAGATCCACTTGATTCATCCGCGAATAAAAATGGACTGAATGCGAATGCAGCGGTTCCCCCAGTGGCAACCAACTCGGCGATGCGCCCAATTCGTCGTATTTTTATTCCGCAAGGTGAACTCCCTGAGTTAACACTTGATCGCATGCGGCCCGTCGAACTCGAGCGTCTACCTGGTTTGCTCGAACTTGCGGCTCAATCGAATGGGGTTGAAAATCTGGGACTCGATGATGAGTTCACCACCGTGCATTCGTTGCAAACCGTCGCACGCTTGGTAGGACGTGATCTCGTTTCCGATCGCACTCGATTGCGATTCGATGCAGGTGAGCCGAGCACCAACACTCCGAGCCAACGACGCAAGCTAGCCCCATGGAATTTAGCAACGGAAGATCTCTTTGAAGCGAAAGAGAATGGCGATGCAAGAGGGAGTGAAATCAAGCAATCTGTGGAATCGCAACCGGGTGAGTTCAAGCAAAGTACTAGTGCGGCCATGCCATCAAACGCAAATGCACCGTTTTGGGGGAACGACGAAGAGGGAAACCCTTGGGTTTTAAATAGCGTTGGGGATCTCTGGGCGAATTGGTCATTACGACCTGAGTCTGAATCAGGACCCAATCAATTGAAGTATCGATTGCGGATTCCTCGTTCCACAAATGGCTGCTTGATCTTGCAACTCCCGCGTAAAGCGCGGGTCACATCTCCTGATGTCACAACGATTAAGCTTAGCGATTGGAACGAAGTCCTCGCTCGTTTGGCTGACTGGCCTGACCGCAATCCACTCTACGCTACACCCACTCCCGCCGGGATCGATGCATCATTCTGGTGTGTTGAACTCAGTGGACGCTCCGATGTATCGCTCAATGTTGATCTCGGTTCGAGTGAGTTGAGATCCAATGCTCCGGTTCCATCTACCGAATGGGGGCTCGATCGCTTGATAACCAAGCAAGCCATCCAAGTCAGTGGAAGTGGTCGGGATTTGCGCATTCAATATGAATGGGAATGGACGGAGCCCCCTGGAGAGCAACCACCGTTGCGATTGGAGATGCCCGAAGGGTACAAATTGCGATCGCTACAGGTAAACGATCGTGAACCCCCCATCGAAGTCGATCGCAATAAACTCGATGTGATGATCATCAAGGGCGCCGAGCGTCCGATCGTCAATCGCCATCGAATGGCAGCAGAATTCCTCTACTCGGCTCCTAACACACATTCGGACAACACTTCGGAATCAACTTCTGATCCGCACCCACAAACAACCCTACGTGTTCCCCCTGTGCGCAATCGCAATGCCTATGTATTGGCTGGGACGACGATTCTTCAAGACAGTGGTCGCTCCGAATTCATGGCCGTTCGGCCCAGCGATGTGCGATTGGAGTCAGCCAGAAGGAATGCCGAAGGCTCATTGCGTCTCGAATATAGTTGGTTCCAACAACCTCCTACGTTGGAATTTCAGGTTCGGGAACGTCCTAGCAAAAATAAATTGGAATCCTATACCCGAATTGCTGCCGAGGGGAATCAGCTCCAAGCCTTTGTCCGCTGGAAGATTGGTTTCGATCCTCAAACTCCCGAATGTGAACTGAATTTACCTAGCGGTTGGTCCTGCGATGCAACTTCTCTTACATCAAAACCTGCCAAGGTGCTTCGACTCGATTCGCCTAGCACTGGTCAGTCCTCCAATATCGGCACCAAACTTCGGGTGCAGAACCCTGGCACGGCATCCGGTGAGGTAATCCTCGATCTGACCCTTCGTCGAGAAACCGCAGCCGGGAACGATTTGAATCTTGGTCAAAGTCCTTGGTTTGAATCGGATTTAACGGCCGTTAACTCAACATCTAGCCGGTCATCTGGCAATGGTTCGAGCGATAGTCTTAGATGGACTCGTTCGGATTGCGTAGTTGTAGAAAGCAACCCTGCGAACCAAATCGAGTTGCTAGGTCCCGTGAAGCCGTGGCAATTGCCTGAAGAGGAACTTAGCAGTTGGCAACGGGATCTGCTCCCTCGACTTGGGAAATACGTCTTGCTACGGATCGAGGGCAATCGGCTACCTCCACTAGTTGTTCATTCCGACCAAGCCAAGCGGTTGACACCGATCTTGACCACGGTTCGCAAAAGCGAAAAGGTTTGGTTTATCGAACATCAGATTGCGCTGACCAACTCGATTTTTGAGGGGGCTGACCTGCTTGACTCGCCTGAATTGAAAGTGCATTTACCTGCGAATACACTATGGGTTGCCGCAGGTCAGGATGGACCGCTGCCCGTCGAGGCTACCTTTGATGCATCGAACTCAGAGTGGTCGGTTCGTACCGAGAATTTGCGATTGGCCCAAAGCGAAGTTCCTGTGAACCTCTTAGCCAGGGAGTATCGCCGCGAACTCCAGCAATCCCAAGCCAGTTCGCAAGCCATTTCGCAGGATTTACAGAGTGGTGTGTGCAGCATTGCTATGCCGTGGATATCCGGTTCGACGGGAAGCACCTGGACGATCGAAACAGACGAATCGCTCGCGATCTCCGGTGTACCTAGTTCCAGCCTAAAGGGTGCGGCTGACGGCGTAATCAAAGAAGCGGCGTTGGAGAAAATTGGGGTAGGTAAAGACAGCAGAGGGCGTTACACGATCGAAGTACTTGGTTCATCGTTGGAATTGGTGTCGGTAAATGTGATTGATCCCAAGGTTGCAAAAGGAAATTCAGGTCACGCTGATTTTCCTTCCTCATTACTTCATCAAACTGCCATGCATTTGATGGTCGATCCAGCCGGTAAGCAATCGATGGTATTCGATGCGGAAGTTTTACAATTCGGGTCGCAAGACATCACTCTTCGGTGGATCGTTCCAAATGAGTGGGCCGATGCGGAAGCGTTTTATCGATTTTCAGATGGCAACACGAGCAAGCTCCCAGTGGAAGTTGATAAGGATGCGTTGACGTTGTCGGTTAGGGTGCCCAAGGACTCCGATCGTGGGCATCTTCAGGTGCGGTGGATCGGACCGGCACTTTCCCCCGACTCTGTTGATTACTTTTGGCAAGCGGCTAACCATTGGCTTTCGCCAAAATGGTTTCGCACAAGCGCTAGGCACTATGCATTGACATGGCCGAAGATCACGGCGGAGGGAAGAGTGGATACCGACTTGGAGCGGTACCTGGTTTATCCCAAGGGGATCATTCTTCAAGGGGCCGATGATCAAACGACTACCACTCGCACGACTTCTGTGCTTCCTTTTCCGGATTGGTTTCGTTCGATCGCTACGGGATGGTTCCCGGATCGTTCGACGATGAGTCAACGCTTTTCTCTGCTAGGAGAAAGTGATCGATCGAATCTGTGGGAACAACATGCATGGTTTTCCGCTTGGGATGCCCCCGGAAAAGGGCCCACTCTCTCGAATCGATCGTCTCAAACATTGGCGATTTGGGCGTCCCTCCTAGCGATCGTGTTAGGTGTAAGTGGGTTCAAGCGGTGGCCGGGGTTTGTGCTTCTGGTGGCGTTGGGACTTGCTCTGGCTATGTTTTGGGTACCCGTCGAAATCAAATCGCTCTTGCAAATGGTGCTAGCTGGTTTGGGAGTCGGTGTATTATTGCAACGCACAATGCAACGGGTTGCTGATACAACTCCTCCTCAAGCACCGAATCGTCCAAGCGAAATCTTCAAGTCATGGAATCTCTCGGAAGAGGATCGTGCAAGCAACGAGCAGAGTCCCAATCCAATCTTTGGAACCAGAGGTGAAGGCCCTGCGGCTTTGACTCTATGGCTGATTGTAGGTGCCGCGTTCCTCTGCGATGCAGGGCAAACGATGGTCGCCCAGGATTTGTTAGGCGATGGGCCAAAAGTCTTCGATATCCTTATTCCCGTGGACGAGGATAACAAGGTTTCAGGTACCACGGTCTACGTGCCTGTGGAGTTGATGCAGTGGGCCGAGGAACAAGAGAGAGTGGAACGAACTCAGCAAGGCAAATCGTATATCCTCGGGGCGAAACATTCGATTCGTTTCGATGGCCGCTCGCTGGGGTTCGCTATCGCCGATCCCTATGTGACGAGTTCCTATGAGATTTTTGTTGGCGAGTTTGCGGTCGGAAAAGCGATCCGAATTCCCTATCCTGCTAGCGACTTGAAGATGACCCGATTCACGGTCGATGGAATCGAGGTACTTTCCAGCAGATTAAATCGTAGCGAATCGGAGTTGGTGTGGTTTCCGGAGCGTAGCGGCAAACGATTGATTCAGGTTGAGAGTACAACCAAACTTACTGCGCTCGATTCAGAGCAGCGAGATGACCGCGGCTTGGGGGGAGTAAGCGGACAGCCTCCTGCAGGTGGACTCTCTGGTGCAAACAACGCTTTGGAAAAACCGAGGGCGGGTTGGTTGGTAGACCTGCCGGTATTGCCAGCTTGCAACGCTGTTCTCGATGTTGAAACCGATGGCTCTTGGGCTGTCAGCATCGATGCTGCTGGGCGCTCTGTGAACCCCTCGATCGGCAAGTCGATTGTTCAGTTGGGCAATCGCCCTCGGATGCGGATCGAGTTCCAGAATCAGCCAGCCCCATCCGCGCGAAACGCGCCGATGGCTATGCCGGGGGATCTTCCAACCACCGCGACAGAAACTCCGACGATGAATACGGAGTTGTTGATCGATCGCGATCAACTGATCGCTCGCACGGTTCTTGATGTTCCTCGCGGTACGAATCTAGGGAATGAAATTGAGATCGAGGCGGACACGCAATGGGCTCCTATCGGCTCGCAATGGGGTGATGCACAGCTCGTCGAGATCAAATCTGGTAGCACGCTCGATAGGAATCGATTTGTCTTGCGTTGGAAGACATCGGAGAATTCCGTCTCGAGCAGCGTAGATGCGCAAGGGGCAGGTAGGAAAATAATCACGACGACTTGGATCCCTGTCGGAGATGCTCCCCTGCGAAGCGTACTTTTTGCCGAATGCAGAGACCGGCGTGTTCGCCAAGGAACCTTGCGCTATTCACGTGTTGCTGGATCGACATGGGGATTGGATAGTATCAGCAGTTGGATCCCGGCAATCAACGCAAAGGACCGATTGGATTGGCCGGAGCTTCGCGAGTTTCCGCTGTCGACAAACCTGCGAATTCCCATCAACAGCGGTTTCGGTGTTCTACGCAAACAGACTGCATTGCGAGATAAAGACTTGGATGCAGACTGCTCGGTTTTTCTAGGTGAAAGATCCGCTTCGGCAATTTGGCGAATCCAATCTGCGGGCCCCATTGGAAACCAAGACCCCCTGCTCTTCTCCTACCCAGCCTCTCTTAAAATCGATCAGGTTTCCGGTATCAATGGTTCTCTTGAACATAAGTCTTGGGTGATTGGAAATTCGGGCTACACCCAAGTCTTCTTCGACCGAAACTCCGAGAGCGCGAACGAACTGAGGATCACCGCAAGTTACGCAATCGAAGCTAAATTGGCTGAAGCACAAGTCGCCTATGCTAAAAACGTATCCATCCCCGAATTACAGTGGATCGGTTGGAGTTCTAAAGAATGCCGAGTTAGCCTATCTGCTGATCGAACTTGGACTCTACTCTACACCGATTCTCTCTCAGAGAAACGCTCTGAACGAGGCGCTGGCTCACAGACTCCTCTATGGTCTGGATACATCTCTGATGAGTCCCTACGCGGTATGCAGATCAAGGCCGACCGAGACCCATGGGAAGGGATTCTTGTTGTCATCGACGACCCACGCGCACGCAGTATCGTGTTTCCCACTGCTCCGAACGCGATTGCTACTTCGAGGGAGGATGCAAATAGCGAAATGAGTCTCAGCGATGAATCTCAGCTCGAAGTCGATGATGTTTCGAATTCGATTCGACTTGCTGGTATGTCTCTCACGGAGCTGCCAAAATCTTGGCAACATGTGGAACTATCGATACCCAAGGAATTCCGTATCGTCCGACCGAATCCCGAACTCTCTCGCGAATTGCCTTCAATGCTGTGGGACCAAGCGACAGTTCTATTCGATCGCCCCCAGTTCTCTCAGCGCGATTCCGATCGCGATCTCGCACCCTCCGAATCGCAAATCGACTTCTCGATCGCTCTGACACCGTTGGCTACGGACACCAATGAAGGAGCCCGTCCCCTGTGGACGTCTTTGCGAGATATACGCGTCGACGGAGTCCGCACTGAGCTATGGTTTGTTCGCGGTCGCGCGGAAAATCTCACGGGTGCCGCTCAGCTCGAGCCGATCGTCAACCCAACGAGAATGGAATCGGACTCTGAGGCGAAAGTCCTCGTGCGATTAGGGTTGGATCCCCATGAGTTCGAACTGATCCGCGAAGATTCCAAGGAATCCCTCTCGGAGCTTAAACCCAATGTTCCGGCGATTCAACCGACAATTCTGCTTGAAGCACACCATAGCATACCTGGTTCAATCTACAGCGAGTTTTGGGTTGCGAACGAAGGAGCAGAATCCTCGAGTATGTCCGCCGGACCAACTTTCAAGGTTGAATTATCTATCCCTTCAGGCTCTCGCCCTAAGTGGGTTTGTATCAACGGTCGGAGTGTCCCTTTTGTCGAATCGGCAAACGGGATCACCCTCGAATTCCCCCGACTAGGGAAACTGAACTACTTCGAATATTGGCTCGAGAGTGGGACTGGCGTAGAGCCGACAGCCCCATCGCTTCGCTTCGGTACACAACCGAGCAATTCGAAAGGATTTGACCTTCGACGGATTTACTCATCTGTCTTGCCTGTCCGATCTGCCTCACCAGCATCTGCCTCATCAGCATCTGCCTCACCAGCGAACGACAACGCGGGCACAACGAACTTATTTGAACTCGAGTTAATTCCGGTTAGCCAAGCTGGCCAAGCTAGCTATGCGAATCCCGAAAGCTCCAATAACCCCGAAAGCTCCCAAAACTTCAATAATATCGGGCAGTCGAGGACGAGTTTATCGGAAGCTCAGTCGCTTGCTTTGTGCCTCGAACAATGGGAGAAATTCTTGGATTCTGACTCGCTCATTCGGCAAGAGCGTGGAGTCCTCAATCTGGCGGCGAAGCGTTCAAAGTCATGTATCGATCGCTTGCTCAAGCTAACTGCTGAGGGCAAGACATCCAAGGATTCAATCACCGTTGACTTCGCACGATGGGGGCAACTGCTCAAGCCCTACTCTGTATTCGATGCAACCTTAGGGCTGAGCGCACAGGCGACCTCAGCGAGTCGGGCAAATTCAATCGCCTCGAGGACGGAAAGCGTTGACCGTTTTGGCGGCGTTGATCGCTTTGGCGGCGTTGATCGCTTTGACCGATGGACGAATCGGGTTCATACACCGACTTCGATTGCGCGATGGCTTAACGCAGCGCATTGGCCTCAGTGGGTAGTTGCAGCAATTCCATTAATTCTTTGTATCGGTTACCTCGGGATCTGTTTGAAGTACCGCACATGGCTCCAGCAGCGCCCGTGGTGGGATTTATTGCTGCTGGGCCTTGGCTGGCTCGCTTGGACCGGTAGCCTTTGGATAGGACTGGCCTTCTGTCTCTTCGCGGCAGTAGTGGTGTGCGATACTTATTGGCTGATCAGCGTGCGGTCTCGACAAAACGCGCTTCGCGGACCACGGTAACTTTGATCTCACCAGGATAGGTCAATTGCTCTTCAAAGGCCTTCGCAATGTCGCGACAGACCTTGGCTGCCATGGAGTCATCGGTATCTTTGGAGCTAACGATCACTCGCAGCTCGCGACCGGCTTGAATGGCAAAGGCTTGCTCGACACCTTGGAAGCCCTTGGCGATCGACTCGAGTTCTTCCATCCGTTTGACGTAGCGTTCCAAGGATTCGCGTCGGGCTCCTGGTCGCGATGCACTACAAGCATCTGCGGTTGCGACGAGTAACGTGTAAGGGTACTCCGTGGTGAGCAAGTCATGGTGACCGAGGGCGGCATGCACGACATGTTCGTTCTCGCCGCTTCGTTTGAGCAAGTCGGCACCAATTTTTGGGTGACCACCCTCAAGCTCGTGGTCGGCTGCTTTTCCAATGTCGTGAAGCAGTCCGCAGCGACGGGCAAGAGCACCGTTT
>CAIJIZ010000170.1 GCA_903820735.1 uncultured Pirellula sp. | reverse complement strand
TTCGTCGAGAATGTCTGTTCGTCGAGGATGGCGGCACGTAGAGGATGGCGGCACGTAGAGGATGGCGGCACGTAGAGGATGGCGGCACGTAGAGGATGGAGGATCGGTAGAGGCGGGCAGATCGTGAGGGTATCGGAAACAAAGAGACGGTCTGGAGTTCGAAGCGATGGGCGATTTGCGAGAGGATGCGATGGAGTATGGCTAGCAAAAGCCCGCCTTAAGTCGAACCCCTCTAAATGGTGGATTCCGAGGTGGATTGGGGACAGTCCCTGAACCAGACGCACGGTAAACCCCTCTGGGTGGTGGATTCCGAGGTGGATTGGGGACAGTCCCTGAACCGGTCTTGCGCCCTGCCCCTCTAGGAGGTGGGTTTTTGTCGCTGGGGTTGCGCGAATTCCCCCGTTTTTGATGTTGCGAGCTTTCGCCCCGCCGATATACTTCGCAGTCCGAGATCGGTTCAATTCCATGCGATGCCGAAAGGATCTCGCCCGGACTTACCTTGCCAGGTTGCCCGGTAGATGCATTTCGCACATAACCCAAGCAATCGAGCTCTAGAGAAGCTAAAAGAGTGATACAATGAAAGTCGTTTCATCGATTGGTGCCCTGAAATACCGACACCCTGACTGCCAAGTCGTGCGTCGTCGCGGCCGAATCTATGTGATTTGCAAGAGCAACCCACGCTACAAAGTTCGCCAAGGAAGCGCGAAGTGCAAGCGCCGCAAGCGCTAATGCTGCTTTCCGATCCCTGGTTGTTTACTCAACTTTCGTCGTGATGTTCGTTCCTTCAGCGCCGACTCCGCGCGCTGTCTTGCTCTGCGGTCGCTACGCCGCACGTTTCGCCCCCTTGGCGTTTAACCCATCGCCCGAGATGTAAAAGCTCGGGGGTTCGGAAGACTCGGTTGTTCGGGGGTTGCAAAAGGATTCAAGGAATAAAAGAGCTTCTGTAATTACGGACTCTCGGAATTATTGCGATGCATAAATTACGCATTGGTGTGGTTGGACTTGGACAAGATTGGCAAAACCGTTATTTGCCCGCTCTGCGCGCTCTGAGAGATCGCTTCCACGTCACGGGTGTCTACAGCAGTGTCTCGGTATTAGCGGAGTCCGCCGCCCGCGATCTGGATTGCCCCTACTTTGATAGCTTTCGGGCCCTGATTTCCTCTGGCTCATTAGATGCGATCCTCTTGCTCGAAGAGGATTGGTACCAACTTCAGCCCATCGAAGCCGCTTGCGAGGCAAAGGTAGGTGTCTTTTGCGGTTCCGAAGTCGATATACAAGGCCTAAGCGGTGGAATTCAGGGTGCCATTGAACAAGCTGGCATTCCGTTCATGAGCGAGTTTTCGCGTCGATACGCACCGGCGACACTTCGCCTTAAGGAACTTATCGCTACCCGATTGGGGCGTCCGCGTCTGCTTTTCTGCCATCGACGACTTCCAAGCGAACTGCCGGCGCCTCGCTCCCCGGGCACCTTGGAAAAACGCTCTAACCGTGAACTTCTGGAATTGATCGACTGGTGTAAGTACATTGTCGGGGAGTCTCCCGATTGGATTCAGGCTATTCGTCATTTGAGTCGCCCAAGTCCTACCAATGCCGACTATCAAATTCTTAGCCTCGGTTTTGGTGACCCAGAGACCGACAGCGAAGCAATTCTTGCACAAATAAGTTGCGGGGCTTACATTCCTTCGGTTTGGAGCGAAGCGATCGCGTTTCGTCCGCCGGCTGCTGTTCAAGTCTGTTGCGAAAAAGGACTCGCCTTTCTCGACTTGCCAAGCACATTGGTCTGGTTCGATGACGCCGGGCGTCATCAAGAATCGCTCGACACGGAACTACCTATCGGTCAGCAAATGCTGATTCAGTTTCATCGCGCTTTCTCCTCGCGATCATCGCTGGCCAGCGATCTTCGAGAAACGAACGAGGCGATCCGAATCCTAAGCATCGCTCGCCAAAGCTGCACTGAGCATGCAAGGATCACTTTGTGAGTCCAGGAAGTTCCGCTGGCAGATTCGAAAAAGAGCCTTCTCTCCAGCGATGTAGATTGATTGTCGACGGCTACAATCTGCTTTTCGAACTGGGGTGGATTCCAAATGCTCTTCCTCGACCCGATGATTCTCCTGTAACCCTTCAAGCATGCCGCAACCGACTTGCCTCCGAAATCGCTTCTAGGTTACCCGAGTCAATGGTTGGCAAATCTCTGATCGTCTACGACTCGAGCGAATCCCCCAAAGGCTTACCTTTCCGACAATTGCTTAGAGGGATTCACATCGCTTTCTCGGTGCAATACAACAGCGCCGACGAAGCTATCCAAGAGATCTTGCAGTACCATCCAACCCCAAAACGCTTGGTGGTTATCTCCAGCGATCATGCGGTACAACGCAAAGCAAAAGCTCGCGGTGCTCAATGCTTCGATAGCGAGCACTGGGAAAAGGCTTTGGAGTGCTTACAAGTTCAAGCTGCCAAGTCTGATGGAACGCTCGACGATAATGCTGAGGATCCCGACGATGCGCTCAAGTCCCAATCCCTTGCCGAAGGGGAACAAGCAGAATGGCTTCGCAAATTTGGGTTTTGATTCCCCTAACCCAAAGCCTCGCCCCAATTCCCCCAAATCAAATCCTCTACCCAAATGGTCAAAGCGATTTGATCGGTTTCGGCTCTGTCGGGTTCGCCTTAACTATCAAGCGCATGGTTCGCTCCAAAGCCGCCGCACAATAAACAAGCGGGTAGTGCTTCTCGAAATACCAAAGCTTCGCAAAGTAAAAACCGATCGGACTCGGTTCAAAAGCCGAACCATTGTTCGTCTTGTCCTGCAACCACTGAACTCCTCGTTCAATAGCTCCCGCAATTCGGCTTCGTAATTGCTCGTTGAGCAGTCCAACTGCCTGCGAACGGTGTTCGGCAAACGAGGCAAGTGCTTCGATCGCAAGCGCCGTCTCTTCGATGGAGCTTTCGGTTCGGACCGCACCTCCCCAACCACCATCCAAGGATTGAGCTTCAAGAAGCCACTTTACGGCTGATTCCGTACGCTGGTTGATCGCGAGTTGAGGATCGAGCTTGAGCCAATCTCGGTTATCCGCAGTGATCCATGCAAGCAATACGCGACTTGTTCCATACGTCAAATTGAGTTCTTCATACGCATTCTGATTTCCGAACCACAGGGGGATCCAAGCGCCATCGACACGCTGGCATTTCGCAAGGAACGTCATCGCTCGTCGTATACCTCTCTGCATGGAGGCTTGCAGCGGGGCGTCACAGAGATCGAACCATGCGAGCCACGCACGGATGCTATGAGCTGTGATGTCGGGGTTGCTTCGATCAAATGGTAAGGTTCCCCAGCCCTTGCAAAATGTCGGGATTCCACCGTCGCGATTCTGCAAACCTAGAAGCCACTTCGATGCGGCTTGAGCAGCCTCGCTCAGGGTGGATTTGTTCGGCGTTGAGTTGCTCGATGTCGAGTTGCTCGGTGTTGATTCACTTACGGGGGACTCGGAAGTTTCAGCGAGACCGTCTTTCTTCATTCGATCGTAATAGGCACGCAGTGCGAGCATTGCTCCGGGAGTATCATCTGCATCGGGAACCCCACCGCTGAG